>JACRIT010000017.1 GCA_016215655.1 Acidimicrobiia bacterium | reverse complement strand
GGGTCGCCGCCCTGCCGGGGCACGCCACCGCCGACACGCCTGACGACGCCGCTACTCGACCTCGATCCAGCCGCAGCCCTCGGCAATGGCCAGGTAGGCGGCGTCCAGCCCTTCGCCGAAGGGAGGCGTCGACAGTCTCGTGTTCAGCTCGAGCAGGTCGGCATCGCTCAGCTCCCGGATCCCGCCCCCGATGCACTCCACGTCGGGGATGGAGCCGGCGGTCGGCGGTGTCGCACCGTTCATGAGGTGGCGGATGGCCAAGGCCAGGGCATCGGCGCGCACGGTGTACTCGCGCACCCAGGGATCGGCAAGCTCCTCCTCGCCGACCACGGTTCCGGAATCGGAGATCGGATCGGTCCCGCAGATCGCCAGGTCCGGCTCGTCGGCGATCAGGTCGTACATCGACTGACCGGGATCCATTTCGGCGTCGATGACCCCGGCCACACACTCGGCGGCATCGCCGGCAAGCACCATGGCCGCGGCACGGAACACGGTGAAGTCGGCCGCGGCGGCGATGTCGGCCGGAGCAGGCGGGATGTCGGCGCCGGCGTCATCGTCACCACAGGCCGTGCCGCCCGCCACCAGCAGAAGCGCCAGCAGGGTCCGTCGTAGCGTCATCTCGACCTCCAGGATCGGACGCCCCTCCGGCGAGCTCGCACAGCATCCCCGTCAGCCCGCGGCGTTTCCAGGGCCATTCGATGGCGTGATGTGTGCTGAGTGGATGAAACGGGCCCTCAGCCCCCCAGGGCCTGCCAGGTCGCTCCGTTGACCACACCCGAGGCATCGAGGCCCTTGGCCTGCTGGAAGGCGGTCACCGCCGCCCGAGTCTTCGGCCCGAATGCCCCATCGATGGGACCGGGGCTGTAGCCGGCCTGCGCCAGCCGCCGTTGCAGATCGAACACCGCAGCCCCCCGCGTCCGATAGGCGATGATCACATCGGCCGGATCGGCGACGAGCGGAGGTCCGCCCAGCGAGTCCCATGTCGCTTGGTCGACGACGCCGCTGACGGCCAATCCCTTGGCGGACTGGAATGCCTTGGTGGCCGCCTCGGTCTTGCGCCCGAAGATCCCGTCGACGACCCCGGGGCTGTATCCGGCGGCGAGAAGCTTGCGCTGCAGCTCGAAGACGACCCCGCCTCGGTTGCCCGTCACCGCCAGGATCGTCTGCGATGCCGCGATCGTCGTGGTCGGTGATGCCATCGTCGTCGTGGTCGCGACATCACCCGTACCGGCGGCGGTGGTGGTGGTCGTGGTCTCGACCACCACTGCGATGGGGGCCGGGGCCGCCTTGAGCGCCTCCCAGGTCGTCCGGTCGAGCACACCCGTTGCGGAGAGCCCGGCGGCCGTCTGGAAGGCCGAGACCGCGGTCCGGGTCTTGGACCCGAAGATCCCGTCGATGGGGCCTGGAGGGAATCCGGCGGCGGCGAGGGTGCTCTGCAGCTCCATCACCGCGGCTCCCCGGGACCCATAGGCGAGGTTGTTGTAGGGGTAGCAGTCTGCGGTACATGCCGTCTGCGCGGCGCGGAGAGCCGCAAAGGGGTTCACCAGTACGCCCTCGGTGTCATACAACTCGAAGTGCAGATGAGGCGAGGTGGCCTCGGCGTTGCCCGAGTCTCCCACCCAGCCGATCAGCTGGCCGGCCTCGACGTGGACTCCCGGCAATATGCCCGGGGCGATCCCCCACCCCCGTCCATCGTCGGTGCCCGGGGCGTCGTTGTTGAGGTGGATGTACCAGCTCGCCCAGCCGTCGTCGTGGTCGAGCACCAGGGAGCAGCACCGGTCGGGGCGCAGGTCATTGGGATTGCGGGAGAAGTTGACGTATCGCACCGTGGCGGAAGCGGCCGCCACCACCGGCACCATCTTCGGCGACATGAGGTCCTGGGCGTGGTGGTGTCCCCCGCTGCGGGCGGAGTAGAAGCTGTCGGTGAAGGTCGCCGGCCCATTCACCGGGAAGGTGAGGGGATACTCGACCATCTCCCCGTACGCATGCGTCGAGCCGTCGAATGGAGCCTGATGATTGGCGAGTACCGCGGGCGTTCCCAGACCCATGACGACGAGGCTCACGGCAATCGGTGCCGCTCGGGTGACTACGCGCCGGGTTCTCGACATGGCTACTCACCTCTTCGGCTCGGCGGATGCCACTTCTTGAACCGACCGTAGGGGTGTTCCGGGACTAGTCATACCCGGATGTGCCAGCATCCCGTCGTGGACATCTCCGAAATCGCCGCCCTGCTGCAGCGCCGGCGCCTCGAACTCGTCGCCGATCTCGAGCGCCTCACCGCACCACCGCCGCCGGGATCCACCGTCGCCTTCGGCAAGCGGGTTGGCGACGGCACCTCCGAGGCCGTGGAGCGGATGAGCACCACCGCCGCCGCCCGGTCGCTGGCCCGTTCGCTCGCCGATGTGGACCGCGCCCTCGAGAAGATCGCTGCGGGAACCTACGGGCTCTGTGACCGGTGCGGGGCGACGATCCCGTTCCTGCGTCTCACCGCCCTGCCGGCGACCTCACACTGCGTGGAGTGCCTGACCGCGAGTTGAGCCTGGGGGCAGGGCTCCATCGTGGACGAGAGCGCCACCATGGACTCCTTCGGTGCTCCGCGGCTCACCCGGCGGCGAGCAGACCATCGATCTGTCCCATGGCGGCCGCCATGCCCTCTTCCATACCCATCGCCAGCAGCGACTCCATCGCCTCGGTCGATGGGAACGTGGTGGCGGTGACCATGCGGGTGCCGCCGCCCTGCCGGGCGGTGAGGGTGACGACGATCACCATCGTCGGCATGTCGGGCAGGGGATTGCCGGACTCGTCGGCGAAGCCGTCCTCGAATTCGAGGCGCTGCGGCGGATCGACGGCGATCACCCGCCACCAACCGTGCGGCTGATCGCCCTCGGGCCCGGTCATGAAGTAGTGCACCTTGCCGCCCGGGGTGAGATCGTGGGAAACCACCGTCGCCGGGTACGTCGGCGGTCCCCACCATTTCTCCAGCTGGCGCGGATCCTCCCAGAGCCGCCACACCCGCTCCACCGGAGCATCGAATTCGGCGACCACCGTCATCGTCCCGGCGGCGACATCCTTGTCCACCTCGATCAGGCTCATCTGCTGCTCCCCTCTTCTTCGGCGAGGATCTCACCGATTCGTTCGATGCGGCTGCGCCACACCTCCTCCAACCGGTCGAGCGCCCTTCGGGCCTCGACCAGGGCCTTGACATTGCCGCGGACCAGTTGCTCGCGACCGCTGCGGATCTTGGTGACGAGTCCGGCGCGTTCGAGCACGGAGACGTGCTTCTGCACCGCCGCCACACTCATGGGATAGGCGCGGGCAAGCGCCGAGACCGAGTGCTCCCCGCCGAGGGCTCGTCGCACGATGTCGCGACGGGTGGGATCGGCGAGGGCGTGGAAGACCCGATCGGTTCTCACCCGGTGTTGATCTACAACCATTTGGTTGTAGATTATCGACGAGCGAACACCAGAGCAAGTCGACGACGCGGGCTCAGCGCTCCTTGACGAACTTCGCCAGGATCTCCGTCAGATTGGGACTGCCGATCTCTGCGAGGTCGTAGGTCACCCGGGTGTGCGGCTTGTCGATCTCGAGGATCCGACCCAGGTCGATCGGAGTGCCGATCACCACCGCGTCGGCATCCGAGGCATTGATGGTCGCCGCCAGGTCCTTGATCTGATCGGCGCCGTATCCCATCGCCGGGAGCAGCGTGCCGATGTTCGGATACGTCTTGAAGGTGTCGACCAGACTCCCCACCAGGAACGGCCGGGGATCGACCAGCTCCTTGGCGCCGTGCTGCTCGGCGGCCACGGTGCCGGCGCCGATCTTCATCTCCCCGTGGGTCAGGGTCGGACCGTCCTCGACCACGAGCACCCGCTTGCCCTTGACGAGCGAGGGGTCCGCCAGCATCGGTGGCGAGTTGGCCTCGACCACCAGCGCCTTCGGATTCACCTTGGCGATGTTCGCCTTCACGGTGGCAATGCCCTCGGGACTGGCGGTGTCCATCTTGTTGATGACGATCACGTCCGCACGCCGGAAGTTGACCTCCCCCGGGAAGTAGCCGAGCTCGTGGCCGGGCCGATGTGGGTCGACCACGGTCACCTGGAGGTCGGGCTTGAGGAACGAGAAGTCGTTGTTGCCACCATCCCAGACGATGACGTCACAGCCGTCGGGATCCTGCTCGGCGGCGCGAACGATGGCCTCGTAGTCGTCACCCGAGTAGATGACGTTGCCGCGCACGATGTGCGGCTCGTACTCCTCCATCTCCTCGATGGTGCACTCGTGCTTCTCGAGGTCGGAGATCTGGGCGAAACGCTGCACCTTCTGCAACAGCAGGTTGCCGTAGGGCATGGGGTGGCGGATCGCCACCACCTTCAGCCCGAGACCCATGAGCACCTCGACGACCCGGCGCGAGGTCTGGCTCTTCCCGGCCCCCGTGCGAATGGCACACACCGCTACGACCGGCTTCGTGCTCCGCACCTGGGTGTCGGTGGGGCCGAGGATGGTGAACGACGCCCCCGCCGCCAAGACGATGGCACTCACCCCCATCACGTGCGCATAGGACACGTCGCTGTAGGAGAAGACGCACTCGTGGACCTTGTGCTCGACGATGAGCGCGGGGAGCTTCTCCTCGGCAAAGATCGGAATCCCCTCGGGATAGAGCGGCCCGGCGAGCTCGGGGGGATACCGCCGTCCGCCGATCCCGGGGATCTGCGCCGCAGTGAATGCCACGACCTCCACCGACGGATCCTCACGAAACCGGGTGTTGAAGTTGTGGAAGTCGCGTCCGGCCGCGCCGATGATGATGACCCTGCGTCGCATTCCGATCCTCCTGCCTGCCCCCTCGTGACCGGACGGGGACTGTAACGGAAACCTGCTGCCCGCTTCCCGCTACCCGCTACCCGCCAGAACGCGTGCGTGGTGTCGGAGGCGTTCTGGCTGGAAGCCGGAAGCCGGAAGCCGGTGGCGACTCATGCCCAATCGATGACCACCTTCCCGCACTCGCCTCCTGCCACCACGTCGAAGGCCTTCTGATAGCCCTCGACCGGGAAGTGGTGGGTGACCACCGCGGACACATCCAGGCCGCTCTGCAGCATGGCCGCCACCTTGTACCAGGTCTCGAAGATGCGGCGTCCGTAGATCCCCCGCACCGTCAATCCTTTGAAGATCACCGCATTGAGGTCGAGGGTGACCTCCCCGGGTGGGATTCCGAGCACGGCGATCTTCCCCCCGTGGTTCATGGCGGCGAGCATCTGATTGAAGGCGTTCTCGTGACCCGACATCTCCAGGCCGACGTCGAAGCCCTCGGTCATGCCCAGCCCCGGCATGGCATCTCGGGGATGGGCAGTCCGCACATCGACCACGCGGTCGGCACCCATGTCCGCAGCGAGGCGGAGCCGGTACTCGTTGACGTCGGTGACCACGACGAAACGCGCCCCGATGTGGCGGGCGATGGCGGTCGCCATCATCCCGATCGGCCCCGCTCCGGTGATGAGGACGTCCTCGCCCACCAGCTCGAACTCGAGGGCGGTGTGGGCGGCGTTGCCCAGAGGATCGAGCACCGCGGCGACATCGTCACTGATGTGGTCCGGCACCGGGAACACGTTCTCCGCGGGAAGGGCGAGGAACTCGGCAAAGGCGCCCGGCCGGGTGACGCCGAGCCCGAGGTGGTTGTGGCAGAAGTGGCGTCGCCCGGCCCGGCAGTTGCGGCAGTGGCCACAGGTGATGTGACCCTCTCCCGAAACCCGCTGGCCCACCTCGAGGCCACGCGCCTCGGCGCCGAGATGCACGATCTCGCCCATGAACTCGTGCCCGACCACCATCGGCACCTTGATGGTCGCCTGGGCCCACGGATCCCACTTGAGGATGTGGAGATCGGTTCCGCAGACCGAGGTCTTGCGCACCCGGATCAGCACGTCGCGATCGGACGGGGTGGGCATCTCGACCTCATCCATCCAGAGGCCGGGCTCGGCCTTCGCCTTCACCAGCGCCTTCACGACACCACCCCCATCTCCCGACCGACGCGGACGAACGCCTCCACGGCGAACTCGATGTCGGCGGTGGTGTGGCCGGCCGACATCTGGGTGCGAATCCGCGCCTGGCCCTGCGGCACCACCGGGAAGGAGAAGCCGGTCACGTACAGCCCGGCGTCGAGGAGCCGGGCCGCCATCTCGCTGGCGACGCGGGCATCGCCGAGCATCACCGGGATGATGGGATGGCCCGCTCCGGCGAGGGTGAACCCGGCCTCCGTCATGGCCTGGCGAAACAGCCGGGCATTGGCGGCGAGCCTGCTGCGCAGTTCGTCGGACTCCTCGATGAGATCGAGCGCCCGCAGCGTCGTGGCGGCGATGACCGGTGCCAGCGAGTTCGAGAAGAGGTACGGGCGGGACCGCTGCCGCAGCCAGGCGATGACCTCGGAGGGACCCGCCGTGTAGCCACCCGAGGCGCCACCGAGCGCCTTGCCGAAGGTGCCGGTGAGGAGGTCGATCTCTCCCTCGGTGCCGGTGGCCTCGGGGGTGCCGTGACCGCGGGCGCCGACGAACCCCACCGCGTGGGAGTCGTCGACCATCACCATCGCATCGTGGCGGGCGGCGAGATCGGTGATCGCCGGCAGGTCCGCCAGGATGCCGTCCATCGAGAACACGCCGTCGGTGACGACGAGGCGGTAGCGGGCGCCGGCCGCCTCGGTGAGCCGGGTCTCGAGATCGCCCATGTCCGAGTTGGCGTAGCGGTACCGGGCGGCCTTGCACAACCGGATGCCGTCGATGAGCGAGGCGTGGTTGAGGGCATCGGAGATCACGGCGTCCGACTCGTCGAGGATGGTCTCGAACAACCCGGTGTTGGCATCGAAACAGGACGAATAGAGGATGGCGTCCTCCATGCCGAGAAAGTCGGCGATGCGCTCCTCCAACTCACGGTGCACCGTTTGGGTACCGCAGATGAACCGCACCGAGGCCATCCCGTAGCCGTAGCGGTCCAGGGCGCGATGCGCCGCTTCGACGAGGGCGGGGTGGTTGGCCAGGCCCAGGTAGTTGTTGGCGCAGAGATTCACGACCTCCGTGCCGTCCTCGAGCCGGATGCGGGCGGACTGCGACGACGCGATCACCCGCTCCCGCTTGAACAGCCCCTGATCCACCAGTGCCGCGGTGCGGGCGGCGAGATCGGCGCGAAAGCCCGTGGTCATGGACGCGACGCTACCTCTCTCGGTGACCGGTGGCCACGGACGGATGGCCCTGCGGGGTGCTGCGCCGGACACCAGCACCTCGAGAGGCTCCGCGGATGGGACGCTGGTTCGATCTGAAGCCAGCCCAGGATCGGGCTGACTGCAGAATCCCGGGGCTCCCTGTCCACGGAGCCTCGTAGAGTGGGTGTTCCCTCGACGATCGGGAGCACGCCGTGGAGCCGGTGCGATACGAGTTCCCAAGCCATCCCCGCCACGGGCTGCGCTGGGGTGCGGCCGTCCTCGCCGCCGTCCTCGCCGCCGGGGCGTGTGCAACCGATTCCTCGACCGACACCGCGGTCACGAGCGCCGCCACGACCACCGTCACCGCGGCCACCACCACGACGAGCGAAGCGGTGACCACGACGGTCACGACCGTGCCTGAGGACGTGATCACCGCGTGTCAGATCTCCGACTTCGGCGACGTCGACGATGCCGCAGTGAACGAGGCGACGTGGGCCGGGATGGAACAGGCTGCGGACGAGTTCGGCGTGGGCATCGACTTCCTCTCCTCCAACGACACCGCCAACTACCCCCGACATCTCGCCACCTTCATCGAGCAGGGGTGTGATCTCATCGTCACCACGGGGGCCCTGCTCGCCAACGACACCGCCTCGGCGGCTCGCGCCAACCCCGATCAGCTCTTCGCCATCGTCGACTACCCGGTGGGAGCGTTCGACCCGTGGGGCGATCCACCGGTGGAGAACGTGCGCGGCCTGACGTTCCAGGTGGACGAGGCGGCATTCCTCGCCGGCTACCTCGCCGCGGGCATGTCGACGACTCACGTGATCGGCACGTTCGGCGGACTCAACATCCCGCCGGTGACGATCTTCATGGAAGGCTTCCGCAAGGGTGCGCTCCACTACGACGGCATCCACGGCACCGTCACCACCGTCGAGGGATGGAATGGAACCGACGGGCTGTTCACGGCCGACTTCTCCTCGCAGGACAAGGCCTACGAGTTCACCCGCGACCTCCTCGACGAGGGGGCGGACATCATCCTGCCGGTCGCCGATCGCGCCGGCGAAGGCGCCTGCCGGGCGGCGGTCGAAGCGGGCGGGGTGGCCGTGATCGGAACGCATTGGGACTGGTACTTCTCGGCCCCCGACTGCGGACCCGTCCTGCTCACCTCGATCCTGAAGCGGTTCGATGTGGCCGTGTACAAGACGATCCAGAACCTCGTGGTGATCAACGCCCTGGGGAGCCAGTACCTGGGGACCCTGAAGAACGACGGTGTCGGCCTGGCGCCATTCCACGAGTTCGCCGATGCGGTGCCCGCCGAACTGGCGGCCGAGGTCGAGGCCCTCCGCGAAGACATCATCAGCGGCGCGGTGCGGCTGAATCCGGGGGCGTGAGGGCTGAGTCCTACTGCCTCTGTTCGCACCTCGGTCGTAGTGCGTAGATTGGCGCGGTGGACGAGACACCAGTTGATCCCCGCATTCCCGGGCTGAGCGACTTC
>JACRIT010000016.1 GCA_016215655.1 Acidimicrobiia bacterium | reverse complement strand
GCTCGTCGGTGGCGGGCCAGTGCCCGTAGCCCGCGGCGAGATCGCGTCTGCCGCCGATGGCGGCGAGCACCTCGGCGATGTCGGATTCGGAGCGATCGTGGTAGTGGACGTGGTTGGTGGCGATCGTGGGGAGGCGCAGCCGCCCCGCCACCTCGGCCGCCACGTCGTTGCGCAGATCGTCGCCGGGCATGCGGTGATCCCACAGTTCGATGAAGAGGCGGCCCGGGAACACCTCGCGCAGCCGCGCCGCCGCCCCCATCGCTCCCGCCAAATCGCCGGCGGCGGCGTGACGCGACACCTCACCCCGATGACATCCGGTGAGGGCGACGAGCCTGCCGTCGCCCGAGGCCTCGACCAGTTCGCCCTGGTCGTACACGGCGCGGTCCTTTTCGCCGCGGAACTGCGCCCGGGTGACCAGGCGAGACAGCGCCGCATACCCCCGCGGATCGGGAGCCAGCAGCACGAGATGGTCGCTGGGTTCGATGGCGGTGGGCTTGGTGCCGTGGAGCCGATGGGTGCGGCCGCGGCGCGCTCCCGCTTCCCGCTTCCCGCTTCCCGCTTCCCGCCAATCACCGTCTTCTCTGGCGGGTGGCGGGTAGCGGGTAGCGGGCGGCGATGCCTTCCTGCTGCCGGCCCGGGGCAGCCCCACCTCCACGCCGTACACCGTCGCCAGCCCGGCTTCTGCGGCGGCGAGGCGGAAGCGGGGGGCTCCGTAGAAGCCGTCGTGATCGGTGATGGCCAGTGCCTCGTAGCCGAGGGCCACCGCCCGCTCCACCAGGGCGTCGGGGTGGGAGGCACCGTCGAGAAAGGAGAAGTTGCTGTGACAGTGCAGCTCGGCGTAGCGCGCCATGGGACCAACAGCTTATCCACAGAATCGAACAGGTGTTCGGTTCGCTATTTGCGCGTGACATCATCGTGATGTCATACTCGCACCATGACCGAACCGACCCCTGCCACCTCGGGCCTGCGCACCTTCTTCACCGTCTGGGCAGGTCAGCTGGTCTCGGTGACCGGTTCGACGATGAGCGCCTTCGCCGTGCAGTTCTGGATCTACGCCGAGACCGGTTCGGTGACCAACCTCGCCATGGTCAGCCTGGCGTTCTCGCTGCCCGGCGTGCTGGTCTCGCCGTTCGCCGGCGCCCTCGTGGACCGGTGGGATCGCCGCCGCGTGATGTTCACCGCCGACAGTGTCGCCGCGGCGGCGACGCTGGCCCTCGCCGTGCTCTATGCCTCCGACGGCCTCGAGTTGTGGCACGTCTTCTTGGTCGTGGCGGTGATCGGGCTGAGCAACGCCTTCCAGGAACCCGCCTGGCTGGCCTCGATCTCCCTGCTCGTGCCCAAGGCGCACCTGGGACGCGCCAACGGCCTCGTGCAACTCAACCAGGGGGTCTCGCTCGTCCTGGCCCCGGCCCTCGCCGGAGCCGTGCTCGTCACCACCGGCCTGCAGGCGGTGCTCTTCATCGACGTCGCCACCTTCCTCGTGGCGATGACCGCCCTCGCCATCGTCCGGTTCCCCCGTCCCGAGGGCCACGAGACGGCGAGCACCGGCAACCTGCGCGCCGATGCCGCTCTGGGCTGGCGGTTCGTGCGCGAGCGTCCCGGTCTGTTCGGGCTGCTGTGGATCTACGCCGGGGTCAACTTCAGCCTCGCCTTCGCCAATGTGCTGCTCATCCCCCTGGTGGTCGCCTTCGCCTCGGAAGGGGCGGCCGGAGGAGTGTTCTCCGCCGCCGGAGTCGGGCTGATCGTGGGCTCGGTGGCGGTGAGCGCCTGGGGTGGCCCCAAGCGCCGGGTACGGGGGACGATGATGGCGATCGCCGGCGGTGGCGCCTTCGTGATGCTGTGCGGGCTGCGCCCCTCGCTGCTGCTCGTCGCCATCGCCTCCGTGGGCCTCATGACGATCGTGCCCGTTGCCAACACGTCGAGTCAGGTGCTGTGGCAGCTCAAGGTGCCCCCGGCGATGCAGGGCCGGGTGTTCTCCATCCGGAGGATGATCGCCCAGGGGATCTCCCCGATCGCCATCCTGCTCTCCGGCCCACTCGCCGACAACGTGTTCGAACCCCTCCTCGCCGAAGACGGGGCCCTGGCGAACAGTGTCGGCGCGGTGATCGGGACGGGAGTGGGCCGCGGGGTCGCGTTCATGTTCGTCGTGACCGGCTTTCTCACGGTGCTGCTCGCCATCACCGGCTATCTCGCCCCGCGCATCCGCAACCTCGAGACCGAGTTGCCGGATTATGTAGCGGGGTGAGTCTTCAGTCTTCGGTCGGACGCGCCACGACTCCTCGGGCGCGCTCTGGCTGATGACTGACCACTGATGACTTCAGGTCTCCTCCCTCGCGTCATCCACCGCGTAGAGCGCCCAGGCGAGGTCCTGCTGCGGATCGGCGACGGCGAGGCTCGCCGACCAGCCGTGGCTGGCGCCGACCGGCTCCCACCGGTGCCAGACGAGGCGATCGCACGCCGCGGCGAGCTCGGCGGATGGCGCCGGCCAGTCGAGGTCGCCCAGCATGGCGAGGGCCCACCAGGCGGCGAATCGCCCGAGTGGCGCCCCGCGGCGTCTCCCGTAGGCGCCACCGCTTGCCGCGGTCCACGCCATCCACGCCATCGCCTCGGAACCGGAGATCTCCGCGGCGGCCACCGGACCTCCGGCCAGCGCCGCCATCGCCGCTCCTCCGTCGCCCCGCACCGCCACCGCCGCAACCGAACCGTTCGACTGCTCGGCCCAGGGCAAGGCGAGGGATACCAGCGCCTCCACACCATCGGCATCGTCGACGGCGACCCCCGCCTCGGGGTGGGACGGGCGGAGATCCACCGGCGCCGGTGGGGGGAACTCCGCCTGCGAGGAGCGGAAGGTGGCCACCGGGTACGACGGCTCCCAGGCCTCGAGCCGGAGGGGGATCTCGAGCACGGAGCGATCGATCGCGGCGTCGCCCCGGAGATCCTCGCCGCGCATCACCCGCTCGTGTGCCACCAGCGCCCGCGTCGGACCCGACGGGAGATGGGGACCGAGTTCGCTCCAGGTGTGGGTCGAGGCCGCCACCTCCCACAGCGGGCCGAGGGCGAACCGGCCGGCGGTCTCGGTCACCACCGGACCGGCGAAGGCAGGCGGGGCGTCGAGGGCGAGGCGGTACTCGGCGTACTCGGCGGCGGGCCACAGCTGCAGTCCGCGCTCGAGGGCATGACGGCAGCGATCGCGCAGGTCGACGATCGCCGGCCAGTCGCGCGCCACGGCCAGGCCATCGACGAGACGCACCAGCGCGTCGAGATCCCCCCGCTCCACCGCCTCGACCACCGGGTGCTTCATGTCGGTACCCTGCGATCGTGCGACGCCAGCTCTCGGCGCTCTACGACGGCATCCCGCCATCGGCGGCCACTGCGCTGACCGTGGCTGCCGCGGTGATCGCCTCGATCGGAGCCGCCCTGGTGTTCATCGCCACCGTCTACGGCGACTGGACTCCGGCGGTGGTGGCGGCGGCCACCTTCGTCATCGCCGGTGTGGTGTGGCACGGCGCCGACCACGCCGAGCACCGTTCGTAGGGTCACAGCACCAGCTCGGCCAGGGTGCGCAGGGTGGCGAGGTCCTGGACGACGACACCGAGCGTGGTCACCCCCGATGCCTTCCACACCTCGAGCTTTTCGGCGACGGCCTCTCTCGGCCCAAGCAGGGCGACCTCGTCGATGAGCGCGTCGGGAAGCGCCGCCATCGCCTCCTCGCGCTTTCCCACCAGGTAGAGATCCTGCACGGCGACGGCGGCCTCCTCGTACCCGTAGCGGCACACCAGGTCGAAGTAGAAGTTGGTGCCACGCGCCCCCATGCCTCCCACGTAGAGGGCGAGGAGCGGACGAACCCCCCATCGCGCCTGTTCGACGTCATCGGTGATCACTGCGGGGACGGTGGGGAGGATGTCGAAGCGGGCCCGGTTCCCTGGCTCGCCGGAGGCCTCGAACCCGGTGGCGAGGGCGGGGGCGAACACCTCGGCCCCGCGGTACGGGGAGTACCAGAACGGGAGCCAGCCATCGGCGATCTCGGCGGCGAGCGCGACGTTCTTCGGCCCGATGGCCGCCAGATAGATCGGAACGGGATGCTGGGGATGGACCGTGAGGCGCAGGGTCTTGCCGAGCCCGGTGGCATCGGGCCCGTCGTACGGGATGCGGTGGTACTCGCCGGCGAAGCGCAGCTTGGCCTCACGCCCCAGGGCGGCGCGGACGATCTCGACGTACTCGCGCGTCACCCGCAGCGGCTTGCCGTACGGCCGGCCATGCCAGCCTTCCACCACCTGCGGCCCCGACATCCCCAGACCGAGCAGGAAGCGGCCACCACTCAGCTCGGACAAGGTTGCCGCGGTCATCGCGGTCATGGCCGGCGTGCGCGCCGGCATCTGCATGATGGCGCTCCCGATGCCGATGCGTTCCGTGGAGGCTCCGTACCAGGCGAGCATCGACACCGCATCGCTTCCATAGGCCTCGGCCACCCACACCGAGTGGTATCCGAGGCGATCGGCCTCGCGGACGAAGTCGAGACGCGGGTCCACCGCGGTGCCCGCATACCCCATGTTCAGCGCCAGGCGCATCCGTCCGACCTCCTCGTGGTGAGTGCTGCGGCTCGCACCCACCATTCAAGCCACCCGATCGGTGCCAGGTACCATCACCCCGACATGGCCACCCGGACCCGCACCGCGATGATCGTCGTGCCTGCGATCCCCGCGGTGGCGGCGGCGATCGTCGCCACCCAGGTGCTGCGGGCGGCGCATCGTCCCGATCTGCCCTCGTATCCGAATCAGGACCCCTCCGGGACCTTTGGCGACCCGGCACTGCCCCGCCTGCGCATCGTCGCCCTGGGGGACTCGTCGATCACCGCGCCCGGGGTCGCCGATCTCGACAACATCTGGATTCGCCGCGTCGCCAGGAGCCTCGCCGACCGGTTTCACGTCGAACTGATCAGCCTCGCCGTGGGCGGCTCGAAGGCCTCCGATGTCCTCGAGGGCCAGCTCGAAGGTGCCCTCCGCCTCCACCCCGACGTCGCCGTCGTGTCCGTGGGGGCCAACGATGCCCTGCGCGGCGTTCCTCCCGAGCGGTACCGCCACAACCTGACGACCATCGTCACCCGCCTTGCCGCCACCGGTGCCGGAGTGCTCGTGTTCGGGATGGGCGACCTCGGCAGTATCCCCCGGCTCCCTCCGAGCCTGCGCCGCTGGACATCACACCGCTCCGAGGTGTTCGATCGGATCGCCCGGCAGGTCGTGGTCACCGTCCCCAGCGCGGTCAAGGTGCATACCCGGGGACGCTGCACCACCGCGTTCTTCGAGGACCCCAGTCTCTTCGCCGGGGATCAATTCCATGCCGGCGACGCGGGCCACGGGGTGTTTGCCGACGATGCCCTGGAGGCGATGGAAGCCGCCATCGCCGTGCGGCGCACCGCGACCTAACGCCGCTCGACGCCCTTCACCCGGATGTCGCCCGAGACGGTCTTCACCTCGAGGCGGGCCGGAGAACCGGTCTCCGCGGACCCCAGCACCGGGAAGTCGGTGCGCACCTCACCCGAGATCGTGGAGAACGACACGTCATACCGCCGGCCCGACGGCACTCCGAACGAGACATCTCCCGACATGCTCTTGGCGTCGAAACGATCGCCGTTGAACCGGCCGACGGTGATGTCCCCCGAGGCCGATCGGGCGACGACATCGCCTTTCACCTCGCGCACCACGATGTCGCCCGATGCGGACTTCACTTCGGCGGTGCCGACCACCTCGGCGCGCAGGTCACCCGAGGCGAGGGCGACATCGAGACGACCGGCGACGTCACCCAGGCGGACATCCCCGGAAGCCGAGCGAATCGTGGCGTCCCCGCGCACCAGGCCCGCCACCACCTCGCCGGAGGCCGTCTCCACCGCCAACGATGCAAGATCGGTGGAGATGGTCAGGTCGCCCGAGGTGAGCCGGACGTGGACATCGGCGGCCTCGCCCACGGCGACCACGACGTCGACCGACGACCAGCGCAGTCCCTGGCTGCGAACGGGCTCGAGGTGGATCACGTCGCCGCGCTGCTCGACGATCATGCGCGACACGGCGCCTTCGCGCCCGTCGAGGGAGAGATGCACGGATCCGGCGGCGCCGGGCACGATGCGGAGGTCTCCCAGCGGGAGCCGGAGATCGAGGCGCGGAGTACCCGTCACGGTGAATTGGTAGGTCTTCATGTTTCGATCGTCCCGGTGACGCGGCGGTTGCGACGGCGTCCCTCATCGGCGCTCGTGGACACGGTCTTCACCAGCCAGGTGTTGACCGACTCCCCCTTGGCCTCGGCAGCGGTCTCGATGAGTTCCTTGAGCGTGGGGGGAAGTCGGAGGGTGATGCGGGCGTCGAGCGACTCGCCCGGCGTCGAAGAAGTGGCCCCGGATTCGGAACGGACCCGAAGCGTCGGCTCACCGGCGGAGAGCACGACATCGACGTGATGTCCGGGAAGCTGTGCCGCCACCTCGGCGGCGGCCTGCTCGGCCAGGTCGAAGGCGAGCTGGCGGACCGCGGGCCCGAGTGCGGAGAGGATGGCCCGAGCGGCGGTCTCGACCTCGGGGTCGCCCCCGGCGACGATCACCTGCTGCTGGATGGCGCCTTCGAGGCGAGTCATCGCCATGGTCGTGTCCATGCGTTCCTCCGGTTCATCGTGCGGTCACGGCCCGACCCATGGCCGCCGCTGGGATCCGCTCCCGCTGCACCCACTGGATCGGGTTGGACCGGTGCGTGCGGATGCGGGTCGAGTGCCGCATCTCGTGGATGGCTTTCACCGTGCTTGTCGTCGCCCACATTACCCACCTCCGTGGTCATATCGGTGTCTTTGTGACAGCGTCATGATGTCATACTGATGTCACGTTGTCAAGGGACCATTTCGCAGCGGGCACCAGGGCGCGTTCCGGTGGGGTCGCGAGGTGGCCTGGTCTTCCGCAATTCGCAATTCGCAACTCGTTCAGAACCGACTCGGCAATCCCCTAATCCGCGCCTCTGAACGAATTGCGAATTGCGACGTCCCCGCCCGAGCTCGAATCGCGTCCCCGCCCTACACTGTCCCCCACACTCCGGGGAGTTCGGGTGAGCCGAACTGAGAGGGTGGCCTCACCGCCATCGACCCGAAGAACCTGATCCGGGTCATGCCGGCGGAGGGAGACGTGATCGACCGACTCTGTGTGATCCTCACCGGAGGCTCCGGCGCGCCCACCATGGCACTCCCCCACCCCGACCTGGTGATCGCCGCCGACTCGGGGCTGCACCTCGCCGCCTCGCTCGGACTCGTCGTCGACCTCGTCGTGGGGGACTTCGACTCCGTGCAACCCGATGCCGTGGCGGCCGCCGTGAGGGATGGGGTGGAGCTCGAGTCGCACCCCGCCGACAAGGACGCCACCGACTTGGACCTGGCCCTCGAAGCCGCCGGGCGCCGCGGCGCCACCCGCACCATCGTGGTGGGCGGCGCCGGTGACGACCGCATCGATCACGTCCTCGCCAATGCCGGTGTCATCGCCGCCCAGCGCCACATCGGTGTCGGTCCCGAGTGGTGGGTGGGACCCGCCCGGGTGTGGCCGGTTCGGGGACGGCAGGTGATCACCGGGAATGCGGGGGACACCGTCTCGATCATCCCGGTCGACGGCGAGGTGGTGGTGTCGACCACGGGACTGCGCTGGCCGCTGCACGCCGAGCCGCTCGGGTTCGGCTCGTCGCGGGGCGTGAGCAATCAGATGATCGCGGCCGAGGCCACGGTGGAGATCCACTCCGGGGTCGCCCTGGTCGCCCACCTCGAGGAGGCATCATGAGACGATTCGCCACGCTCACCGCCGCCCTGCTCGTCGCCGCCTCATGCGGCACCGACGGCACCGAGGACACGGTGACATTGCTCGCCCACGACTTCTTCGCCGTCACCCCGGAGGTGCTCGCCGCATTCACCGCGGAGACCGGGATCGAGGTCGAGGTGGTGCTCGGGGGCGACGCCGGGGTGGTGGTCAACCAGGCGCTCCTCACCGCGGGCAACCCCGTCGCCGACGTGCTGTTCGGCGTCGACAACACCTTGCTCTCCCGAGCACTCGATGGCGACCTCTTCCTCCCCTACGTGAGCCCGGCCATGGGTCTCGTCCCCGAGGAGTTCGCCGCCGCCGCCGGGGTGACGCCGATCGACTTCGGCGACGTGTGCGTGAATTACGACAAGGCCGCCTTCACCGACCTCGCTCCGCCCCGGACCCTGGCGGATCTCGCCGACCCCGGTTACGCCGGAATGCTCGTCGTCGAGGACCCCACGATCTCATCGCCCGGCCTGGCCTTTCTCCTCGCCACGATCGTCGAGTTCGGTGAGCAGGGCGACTACACCTGGCGGGACTACTGGGCCGACCTGCGCGCCAACGACGTCCTGGTGGCATCCGATTGGGGAACCGCGTACTACGGCCACTTCTCCGGAGCCGGTGACGGCGATCGGCCACTCGTCGTGTCCTACGCCTCTTCCCCCGGAGCCGAGCTCGTGTTCTCGGAACCACCGCCGGCCGAACCGTCCACCGCCACCCTCACCGAAGGCTGCTTCCGCCAGATCGAGTACGCCGGGGTGTTGCGTGGCACCACCCACCGCGGCGCGGCCGAAGCCCTCATCGACTTCCTCCTGGGCACGGAGTTCCAGGGCGATGTGCCCGGCTCGATGTTCGTGTATCCCGTCCGGCCCGACGTCGCCCTCCCCACCTGGCTCGACACCCCCACTCCGGGTTCGCTCAGGATGGAGCCGGATCGGATCGATGCCAATCGCGATCGCTGGCTGGCCGAGTGGACCCAGGTGGTCCTGCGGTGAAGCGGCCCTGGGCCCTCGTCGCCATCCCCGCCGTCTTCCTGGCGGCCTTCTTCGCCTACCCCATGGCGACGATCCTGGTGAAGTCGCTGGCGGCGAGCGACGGCGGCGGACCCTTGCTCGATGCCGGGGTGGTGTGGTTCACGGTGTGGCAGGCGGTGGTCTCGACGATCCTCACCTTGGTGGCGGGTCTCCCCATCGCCTACGTGACGGCGCGCTACGAGTTCCCGGGTCGGCGGCTGCTTCGAGCCGCCACCGTCGTCCCCTTCGTGCTGCCCACGCTCGTGGTGGGCATCGCCTTCTTCGCCCTCATCGGACCGTCCGGGCTGTTGGGCATCGACCTGAGCGGCACCGCCGCGGCCATCATCGCCTCGCATGTGTTCTTCAACGTCGCCGTGGTGGTACGCGTGGTCGGCGGGCTGTGGGAACACCTCGATCCCCGGCTCGAGGAGGCAGCGCGCTCGCTCGGCGCCAGGCCGGTGCAGGTGATGCGACTGGTGACGCTGCCGCTGCTCCGACCGGCGATCGCCTCCGCCGCCGCCATCGTGTTCCTGTTCTCCTTCACGGCATTCGGCACCGTGCTCGTGCTCGGCGGTCCGGGTATCGCCACCATCGAGGTGGAGATCTACCGGCGCACGGCGTTCCTGTTCGACCTGCGCGGTGCCGCCGTCCTGGCGATCCTGCAGATCGTCGGGGTCACCACGGCCCTGCTCGTCTATGCGCACCACCAGGGGCGCTCCCGTATCACCCAGACCCTCGCCCGATCGCGTCCCCGCCGCCCGCATTCGGCTCGCCAGCGAATCTTCGTCGTCGCCACCGTGGTGTGGACACTGCTGCTCGTCGGGCTTCCCACCATGGTCCTGGCGTGGCGGGCCTTGACCCGTGATGGTGTCCCCACGCTGGCGGGATTCCGGGCACTGCAGACCTCGCCGTTCGTGGACGTGGCTGCATCGACGACCACCTCCCTCGGCTATGCCATGGCGGCGATGCTCATCGCCGTCGGAGTCGGTCTCCCCGCGGCACTGGTCATCGCCTCGCACCGTGGTCGGCTCTCGCGCTGGTTCGACACGCTCCTCATGCTCCCGCTGGGGACCTCGGCGGTGACGCTCGGCTTCGGCATGCTGCTCGCCTTCGACGCACCCATCGACCTCCGGGCGACCGCGGCGATCATCCCCATCGCCCATGCCCTGGTGGCGATCCCGTTCGTGGTCCGCTCCCTCGTCCCCGTCCTCGGATCGATCCGCCTGCGGCTGCGCGAAGCCGCCAGCACGCTCGGAGCCTCGCCGCGGCGCATCCGCCGCGAGATCGACCTCCCCATCGCCGGACGGGCGGCCGCAGTCGGCGCCGGCTTCGCCTTCGTGATCTCGCTGGGCGAATTCGGAGCCACCACCCTGCTCGCCCGGCCCGGCTCGGCAACGCTGCCGCTGGCGATATTCCGCCTGTTGGGACGACCCGGTGCGGTCAACGTCCAGGGCGCGATGCTGCTCGCCCTCCTCCTCATGGTGATGACGGTGACGGTGGTGATGGTGATCGACCGCTACCGCCTCCCCGGTGAGGGGTGGTTCTGATGCTCTCGGTGCGCGGGGTGACGGTCCGGTACGACGACGTGGTGGCGCTCGACGACGTCTCGTTCGACGTCGGCCCGGAAGAGACGGTCGCCGTGCTCGGGTCGAGCGGTTCCGGGAAGACCACACTGTTGCGGGTCGTCGCCGGCCTCCACGTGCCGGATTCCGGGACCGTCGCCTGGGAGGGAAGCGATCTCGCCGCGGTGCCGCCGCACCTCCGCCGTTTCGGGCTGGTCTTCCAGGACTTCGCGCTGTTTCCGCACCTCGACGTCGCCGGCAACGTCGGTTTTGGGCTCCGGGTGGCGGGGATGGGTGGCAGCGACCTCGCGTCACGAGTGGCGCATGCGCTGCAGCGCGTCGGGCTATCCGGTCTGGGCGCACGCCGGATCGAGGAACTGTCGGGTGGCCAGGCCCAGCGTGTCGCCCTGGCCCGGACCCTGGCCACCACACCGCGGCTGCTCCTGCTCGACGAGCCGCTGGGATCGCTCGACCCGGCCCTGCGCCGCGGCCTGGCCGCCGATCTCGCCGCCACTCTCGCCGCCGAGCCGGTCCCCACCCTGCTCGTCACCCACGACACCGATGAGGCGTTTGCGCTCGCCGACCGGGTGGCGGTGATGGATCGCGGCCGGATCGTCCGCATCGACACCCCCGAGGCGGTGTGGCAGCAGCCCGAGACCGCAGCCGTGGCCGCGCTCCTCGGTCATAGCGTGGTGTCGGGGAGTTTCGCCGGAATGACCCCGGGACCGGGATCGTCTTTGGCGATCCGTCCCGACGCCGTGCACCTGTCTCCGGACGGGGAGCACGAGGCGACCGTGATCGCCAGCGCCTTCCGCGGCCCGGAGTGGGTGGTCACCGTGGACGTCGGTGGGGTGAGGGTGCCGGCCGCGGCGGCCGCACACCGGCGCTCCGGCGAGCGGGTGCAGGTCACGGTGGACCGGCGCGCCATCGCCGAAGTGACGCCCTAGCCGGGCTGTCGGCTGTCAGCGGTCGGCTCGAGCCGCAACATCCACCCACTCGGCCTCGGCCGCCCGCACCAGGTCGTCGAGACGGATGGGGAACACCGTGGTCGGTGTGCCCCCGGCCGACCACACGAGGTCGTGACGCTGCAGCGCACGGTCGGCAAAGACCCGAACCGCACCCGGGTAGCCAAAGGGCGGGGTGCCTCCGGCGGCGAACCCCGTGGCGGAGCGCGCCTCCTCGAGGGTGGCGCGCCGGGCTGAGACGGCGCCGGCGGCGACGGCCAGGCGCTCGAGATCGATGCGGGTGTCACCGGAGGCGAAGACGACCACCTGCTCGCGCTCGTCGAGGGTGACGACGATCGACTTGGCGATCGCCGAGAGGGGACAGCCGATGGCATTGGCGGCGTCCTGCGAGGTCTTCGTCCCCTCGGGGAAATGGCGCATGTCCACGCTCACCCCGAGGCGCCCGCCGGCGGCGATCACCCGCAGGGAGGTCTCGGGGATGGTCACGAGGATCGCTCGCGGCGCACGGCGGCGTATGACTCGCCCCGGAGGTGACCCGGGATGCCGCGGCGGGCCATCCACAGCGTCGCCACCGCGGCGCCGATGAGATGCCACACGAGGTCTCCCATGGTGTTCACGATGTCACCGACATTGGACTCCTCGACGAAGGCGGCGAAGGTGTTCTCGGCCGTCTCGTTGACCAGGCCCACCACCTGGGAGAGCACGAACCCCCAGAACAGTGGACGGTCGCTGTGGCGGGCCGCGTAGGCGAAGACGACGGTGGCGGCGGCGATGCCGAATCCGTGGACCAGTTGGTCGTACCGCAGCACCCCGTCGATCAGCCACATGCCGTAGAGGATCTCGCTCTCCCCGGTGGGGTTGGCGGCGAGACCCCCGGCCAGGTGCATGCCCGCCCACACCACGAGTGGCCAGAGCAGCGATCCGGGAAGCGGACCACGGAGATGATCGAGGGCGGCGACCAGCCCGACGCAGGCGGCCAGGGCCGGAAGGTAGACCCAGAGAAACCACACCCCGCGCACCACACCCACCACGGTGAACGTGGCGACGAGGGCTCCGAGCAGCAACGCCGGGCCCGGGTTGCGCCGCATCAGGGTGACGAGGGCGGTCATGACATCTCCAGGTGTCGCAGGAGATCCGCAGCAATGCGCTCGGCGGTCTGCAGGGCCGCGCCGCGACCTGCCGGCACCGCGCCGACCGATGCGACGTCGGCGCGGATGTCGATGTAGATCTTCAGCTTCGGTTCGGTACCGGAAGGCCGCACCAGCACCCGGGAGCCTTCGGCGAGAGTCAACTCGATCAGCGGCGTCGCCGCCAACCAGCGAGGCCGCTCGGATGCTCCGATCGCATAGTCGGTCATCGCCACCACGGCGACGCCACCGACCTCGCCGGGTGGCCGAGTCACGAGACGCTCCATGGCGGCATCGATCTCGGCAGGACCCGACTCGCCCGGGAGACGAATGCTCACGGGGTGACTCACCCACAATCCGTCACGCACCCAGAGCCGGGCGAGCCGATCGAGGACGGTCTCTCCGGCGACGGCACAGGCCGCCGCCAGGTCGGCGAACCACACCGCCGCCGCCATCCCGTCCTTGTCGCGCACCACGGGGCCAACCGTGTAGCCGAGCGCCTCTTCGAAGCCAAAGACGAATCGGCGACCCCGCGCTTCGAGGTCGAGAGCGGCATTGCAGATCCACTTGAAACCGGTGAGGGTGGTGGCATGGGCGACGCGGTGATGGGCGGCGACGGCTTCGAGCATGGGGGTGGAGACCACCGAGGTGATGACGAGACGATCCGGACCCGAGGTCCGCTCCAGGACGAAGTCGGCGAGCAGCACCCCGATCTCATTGCCGGTGAGCCGGCGCCAGGCACCGCCGTCGGGGACGGCGACTCCGAGACGATCGGCGTCAGGGTCATTGGCGACCACCAGGTCGGCACCGAGGCGTGTCGCCAGCGCTTCGGCGCGGTCGAGGGCGCCGGGCTCTTCGGGATTGGGGAAGGCCACCGTGGGGAATGCCCCGTCGGGTTCCTGCTGCTCCGGCACCGGGTTGACGTCGTGGTGACCGGCGGCGGCGAGCAGGCGCCGCGCCAACCGACCGCCGACGCCGTGGAGCGCCGTGTAGACGATGGGCACGGTGGCCGGAGCCGGTGTCGTGCCGCGAAAGGACATGACGTCGTCGACGTAGGCCTCCTCGATGGAAGAGGGGTCCTCGGCCGACGGAGCGTCGCCGCGGGGAACCGCGCTCGCCGGACCGACGGTGAGAATGGCGGCGGCGATGTCGGCATCGATGGGAGGGATGATCTGCGCGCCGTTGGCGTCGTAGACCTTGTAGCCATTGTCCTGGGGCGGGTTGTGGCTCGCCGTGATCACCACCGCGGCGGCGGCTCCCGACCGCAGCAGGGCGTGCGCCACCAGCGGGGTGGGCGTGGTGCCGGAAAACCACCGCACGGCGAATCCGGCCCCGGCGAGCACCGCCACCGCATCCTCGGCGAACCGACGGCTGTCGGTGCGGCCGTCATAGCCGACGACCACCCCCCGACCGGCATCGCCGCGACCGACCAGGTGATCCGCCAGACCGCGAGTGGTGCGGATGACCACCGCCCGATTCATCCGGCCTGGCCCCGCCCCGACCTCACCGCGGATCCCGGCGGTGCCGAAATCGAGGGGAATCATTCGGGCGCGCACCGACGCCTCGTCGCCCGCATCGATCAGCGCCTGCAGTTCGGCGCGGGTCACCGGGTCGGGATCGGCGGCGACCCAGGCGGCGGCGGAGTCGAAGATCGACATCTGCGGCACGCTAACCACGCCATCCTCGACCGCCAGGTGGCCGACCGGGCGATCGTGGGCCTCCCGGGGAAGTCGATCGACCACGAGCGCCGCCGGGGTGACACCCACGATCACCGCATCGGGGCGAAGGCGGGCGAGCAAGCGGTCGTAGTGTCCGCCACCGCGGCCGAGGCGGATACCGCTGCGGTCGAAGGCGAGACCCGGCACGAGGGCGACATCGATCTCCGCCGGATCGACCTCCGGTGAGCCGGCAGCAGGCTGGGTGAATCCGAGACGATGGCGTTCCCGGGGGGCGTCGAAGGGGTGAACGGTCAGCGGTCCGGATTCCGGCGTCCGGGTGAGCAGGGCGACGACCCCGGCCGCGACCGCGGTGACGTCGGGTTCATCGGGCAGCGGATCGAACAGCAGCACCCGCGACCCGGCGGCGAGCCCGCCCCACGCCTCGAGTCCGGAGCGGATGCCCCGCGAGATCGCGGTCATGTCGAGGCGTGCCCGTTCGGTGCGGGCCCACGCCCGCCACGCCGCCTTGTCCGCCGTGGAGGGCGGAGCTGCCCGGTCTGCCCCAGGACCGGGAGGCGTCATGAGAACAGGAGAGGGGCGATCTTCTGCAGCTCTTCCTGATTGGACGCCGGCACGATGTACCCGGTCTCATCGCGGATCTTCGCCAGGTTCGCCTCGACGTCCTCGGGGGTGAGCGCCCCCTCCTTGTCCGGGTGCTTGAACCAACCCGGGGTCACACCAATGAACATCCGGCTCACCGTGCCCCCGGCCACCGAGAATATCTCGCCCGTCACCGCGCAGGCCTCGGAGCACAGGTAGGCGACCACCGGTGATACCAGCCCCGGCTCGAGCTTGTCCGCCACCGGCCCGAGGATCTCCTCGGTCATCCGGGTGCGGGCGACCGGTGCGATCGCATTCACCTTGATGTTGTACTTGGCTCCTTCGAGCTTCAGCACGTTCATGAACCCGACCTGTCCGAGCTTGGCGGCACCGTAGTTGGCCTGCCCGAAGTTGCCGAGGAGACCCGAGTTCGACGACGTCATCACGATGCGCCCGTAGCTCTGCTCGCGCATCTTGCGAAAGGCGGGCCGGGTCACGTGAAAGGCACCGCGGAGATGCACGTCGATCACCGCGTTCATGTTGTCCCACTCGAGATTGTGGAACGCCTTGTCACGCAGGATCCCGGCGTTGTTCACCACGATATCGATACGACCGAACTCCGACACCGCCCGCTCCACCATCGCTTCGGCCTGAGCGGGGTCCGATACCGATCCGTAGTCGGCCACGGCGGCGCCACCGGCCGCCTTGATCTCGGCGACGACCTCATCGGCGGGGCGCTGCTCGGAGGCCGTGCCGTCGGTGGCCACACCGGGATCGTTGACCACCACCGCCGCCCCCCGGGAGGCGAGGAGGCGGGCATGATGGGCACCCAGACCGCGCCCGGCACCCGTGATCAGGGCGACTCGATCCTGGAAGTCGATCATCGAGGGTCCTTCCGTGAGGGTTGGAGTAAGGGTAGGGCGGTCGCCAGAGGCCAGATGCCGGTTGCCCGAACCGCGGACAATGGGGTGCCGGGTACCGGGTTCCGGAAGCGGGCGCCAGGCATCGGGCATCGGGCGTCGGGCTTCTACCCCACCGCCTTTGCCAGCGCTCCGGCCAGGTCGCCCTTCTTGCCGACGGCGATCTCATCCATCCCGAGCCAGCGGGCCATCTCGGCCAACTCCCCGGCCAGTTCCCGAGCGACTCGTCTCGGGTCCTGTCCGGTCTCGAGGAACGCCCCGGGCACGCGCAACACCCCCGCCTTGCGATCCGCCTTGAGATCGACCCGCGCCACGAGTTCGTCACCGAGGAGGAAGGGGAACACGTAGTAGCCATGGACCCGCTTGGGGGCGGGGGTGTAGATCTCGATGCGGTAGTGGAAGTCGTACAGGCGCTCGGTGTGCTCACGAAACCACACGATCGGATCGAACGGGTTGAGCAGCGCCCGGGCCTCCACCGCACGGGGAAACCTCGCCTGCGGATGCATGAACAATGGCTCGCTCCAGTCGGACACTTCCACCGGAACGAGGGCACCCTCGCGGACCAGGGCATCGACGGCGGCGCGGGCTGAGACGATGGGGAGCCGGTAGTAGTCGGCGAGGCCCTTGGCGCTGGCCACCGCCATCCGTTCGGCGGCCCGCACCAGCAGGATCCGATGCGCCTCCTCCTCGGGGACCATCGGCGCCTCCCGGTGCACCGCCGGTATCACGCGCTCGGCGAGGTCGTAGTGGCGTTCGAAGTTGCGCCGGTCCGACACCGCCACCTGACCGCTCTCGAACATCCACTCGAGCACGTACTTGCCGTCGGCCCAGCCCCACCACGGCCCGCGCCGCTCCCCCGGCTCCTCGAGCTGGGACGGGGTGAGCGGACCGCGCTCCGCCACCTGGCGCAGGATCGAGTCGACGTAGCCAGGCGCCCGTTCATGGAGTTCGTGGATCCGCTGCCAGGGGTGCTCTCGATGGTGAACCATGCGGTGCTTCCACAGCGGATAGTCGGCGATCGACACGAACGATGCCATGTGGGTCCAGTACTCGAAGATGTGGCGCGTGCGCAGCGCGCGCCACAGCAGATCGGAGTCGTAGGGGCCAAGACGGGAGAACAGGGTCAGCTGGTGGGCCCGCTCGACGACGTTCACCGAATCGATCTGGAGCACACCCATCGTCTGCATGGCCCTGCGCAGGTGGCGGATGTCGGGAGGGGAGGAGGGCCGCGGCGTCGCCAGGCCCTGGGCGGCGATGTGGGCCCGACGCACCTGGGCGAGGGTCAGCCGCCTCACGCTCCGGTGAACCGCGGGGGACGCTTCTCGAAGAAGGCCGCCACCGCCTCGGCGAAATCCTTGGTGCGGAACATGGGGAGGAGCTGCAGCAGGGCGCGATGGACGTGGTCTGGATAGGCATCGGTGCGCCCCGCCCGCATCAGCCGCTTGGCCGCCTGCACCGCTTGCGGGGGCATGGCGGCGATCTGCGCGGCGAGATCGGCGGCGCGCCGCTTGGTGGCGGCCGAGTCCTCCGCCAACTCGGACACCACGCCGGCGGCAAGTGCCTGCTCGCCGGTCATGTCCTCGCCGAGGAAGTAGAACCGTGCCGCCTGCTCCCAGCCCACGAGCCGGGGCAGCAGCCAGGTGTCGCCGCTCTCCGGCAGCAGATTGCGCTTCGTGGCCGGCACGAGACGGGCGGTGCGGGCCATCACCCGGATGTCGGCGTTGATCGCCATCCCGACGGCATACCCGGCGGCAGACCCGTTGATCGCGGCGATCACGGGCACGTCGAGCTGCTGGAGGATGATGGCCGGCGACCGCTCTGCCTCGAAGGTGAAGGCGATGGAGTCGAGACGATCGGCCTGGGCGGCCGCTTCGATGAGGTCGAGACCCGCCGAGAAGGCGTCCCCGGCTCCGGTGAGCACGATGCATCGCACCTGGGCATCGCCGGCGGCCTGGCGCAGTGTGTCGCCGAGCTCGTCGAACATGTCCACGGTGAACGCGTTCTTCCGCTCGGGACGGCTCATGGTGATCGTGGCCACGTGATCGGCTGAGGCAAGGACGATGTCGGACAACACGATCTCCCGGTGGGGCGGGTCGGTAGCCTACCGCCATGGTTCGGGTGATCCTGGCCCCGGCTCGCACGCTCTTTGCCATCGTCAGCCTGGTGGTGACCACGCTCATCCTCGGGATGTACGTGATCGCACTCGTTCGGGTGTCACCCCGCAGCCGTCACGTGACCGGATTGATGCGGTTGTGGGCGCGCGTCTTCCTGTTCGGAACCGGCACCCGGGTGTCCGTCGAGGGACTGGACCGGATCTCCCCCCATGCCTCCTATGTCTTCTGCGGCAACCACATCTCCAACATCGACATCCCCGTCATGATCGGCCGGCTCCCGGTGTCGGTGCGCTTCCTGGCGAAGAAGGAGCTCTTCGGCGTCCCGGTGCTGGGACATGCCATGCGTTCCATCCACATGGTGGAGACCGATCGCACCGCGGGCCCGATGGCCCACCGCGAGATCAACGACCAGGTCGCCCGGGTCGTCTCCGAGGGACTGTCCCTCGTGATCTACCCCGAGGGAACCCGGTCGCGCAACGCCGAGATGATGCCGTTCAAGAAAGGCGCCTTCCGCATCGCCATCGACAATGCCATGCCGATCGTGCCGGTGGTGATCACCGGGAGCGAGAAGGTGTGGAGGCCGGGCTCCAAGCTCATCCTGGGTGGCCGGGTGCGCCTGGTGATCCACGACCCCATCCCCACCGCCGGCCTCACCCAGGCCGACATCGTGGACCTGCGTGACCGGGTGCGGTCGGTGGTGGAGCGGAAGTACGAGGAGATCCGGGTCAGGTAGGGGACCAGTCTTCAGTCATCAGTCATCAGCCCGACGCGTTCTGGCTGAGGACTGAGGACTGAGGACTCCGCCTGGCCCTCAGGTCTACCTGAGCCTCCCCACCACCACATTGTCCATGGCGATCGCCGTGGTGCCGTCGTCGAGGACCACGGGGCGGGACACGAGTCCGGCGCGGAGGATCTCGACCCGGTCGCCGATCACTTCGACCACCTCGTCGGCGGTGTAGAGGACGTCGGGACTCTGCGGGCCGCCGCATCCCTCGGTGAGGTTGGAGGAGTCATGGCCGATGATCGCCAGCGTGCCACCGGGTGCGAGAGCGTCGACGGCAGTGCACCAGGCGGCCTGCCGCTCCCGGGGGGGAATCTGCAGGTACACCATCGCCACCAGGTCGCGCAGCTCCACGGGTCGCCACTCGAGCAGGTCGGCCTCCTCGAAGTCGACCTCGACGACACGCTCGGCGGCAAGCAGTCGCCCCGTCTCCAGAGCGACCTCCGACCAATCGACCACGGTCACCCGCCAGCCGTGTTCGGCGAGCCAGACGGCGTTGTGGCCCTCACCGCCCGCCAGGTCATAGGCGGCTCCCGGTGCCAGCGCGGAGGCGATCTCCACGAAGAACCGGTTGGCACCGGTGTGCCCGTGGAATCCCCGCTCCCGATACCGCTCGTTCCAGGCGTGACGGTCCATGAGGAAAGGGTACGCCCCGGTGCCAGGTACCAGATGCCAGATGCCAGAGCCCGACGCGTTCTGGCTGATGACTGATGACTGATGACTTCCAGACTGGAGACTGGAGACTGGAGACTTCTTCAGTCGTACACCCCCACCAGCCATGACCTTCCCTCCCGCACCTCGCAGAGGAACGCTCCTGCCGAGGTGACCACCTGGTAACGGTCGGCAGCCGACTCCCCCTCCCACCATCGTCCGGTCCGGCGCCAGGGGCCGGCCCACCCCAACACCGGCTCCCAACGGCTGCCCAGGCGCACCCGCACCGGGAACCCGGCATCCCACTCCACTTCGAATGGCCGCGGCTGGGGTGGCACCAACGTCGGCGATGGCGACGGCAGCCGACCGGGCCACGGTGCTGCCGGATCGCGGGCGATGCCCTCGGGAGGCTCACCCCAGCGGTGCCACTGCACGCGCTCCCCCGGATCCCGTCCCCCCTGCGGAACCGCCTGGAGCACCGCATCGGGGCCGACCAATCCCTGCGCCCGTCCCAGGGCGCGGTGGGCGTCGAGATCGGAGGCGGCGTCCTCGTCGAGACGCAGCTGCCGGCCCCGATCGGAGAGATCGGCGGGGATCAGGCGCAGCCGGACCACACCCCCGGGCACCCCGCCCGACTCGATCCAGGCTCGCAACTGCCAACGCACCCGTTCGGCGAGTTCGACCTCGGCAAAGGGATGGGCGCTGCGCCAGGTGCGGACACGCATCATCCCCGTTGCGGCCTCGACCTCCACCTCGACCCGGTGTGGCATCGCTCCCGAAGGGGCCACCGCCTCCAGCAACTTCCGGGCGAGGGCCCGGGCGGCAAAGGCGGCTCGTTCGAAGTCATCGAGTGGCGGTTCGAAGACCTCCTCGACGAGCACCGTCTCCGGGATGGGACGGGGATGCACCATGCGGTCCTCGCCGCTGGCGATGCGGTGCGCCTCCAGCCCGGCGGGACCGAAACGCGAAGCCACCGCCGGTCGCGGCAGCGCGGCAAGACCGCCGAGGGTGCCGATCCCCAGCCAGCGGAAGGTGGCAACCAGGTCTTCGACCCCGAGGGTGGCGACGTCGAGATCGGCGAGAAACCCGGCGGTGTCGGTGACGATCAGCGCTCCGGTGGCGGCGCGCTCGGCCGCCATCCTGGCGGCAAAGGGACCGTCGGCGAGCCCGAACCGCCCGCCCGGTGCGACCCGGTCCACCGCGGCCACCACCGCCGACATCACCGCCTCCTCGGACCGGTAGTACCGCATCGCCCCGGCGACGGGGAGATGGACCAGCCCGGGTGCGACCATCTCCATGGCGGGCACCACCGACTCGATGGCCGCCGCCACCGGTTCGAAGGCGACCGCCTCGCCCCCGGGATCGGAGACGAGGGTGACCGCGGTGGGGGCCAGGGCCTCGGCCTCGCCGCGGCGCATCCCCACCCGGGCGCCCATGGCAAAGGCATCGGGGGTGACGGCCACCACCGTCCCCGATGCATCGACGACCTGACAGGGCCTATCCGGCGGCGAATCCGGGCGGCGCAGCGGCCAATCGGGGAACCACACGCAGAGCGTGCGAGCCATCGTCCTCCACTTCCACGACCTGTTCGATGCCGCGGACGCCCTTGCCGCTGGCGCGCAGGGTGAGTCGGCGCCGCACCAGGGCGCCATGGCCTCGCTCCACCCCGTCCCACTGCACCGACTCGGCTTCGAGGCGCAGGTGGAGCACTCCGGAGGGAAGGTCACCCGACACGGGGCGCAGGATGAGTGCGGTGTTGCGGGCCCGCGCCAGCGCCCCGAGGCGGCGCAGGTCGGCGTCGGCGGGATGTGCGGGAACCTCGGCATACACCACCGGGAACCCCTCGATGAGCGAGGCGGTCACCTTGGGCCAGTCGCCGCGATCGGGGCAGCGCACCACCACGAGACGATCCGGGGCGATCCCCGCCTCCCAGGCAGCAACCGGGCACAGCCAGCCGCGGACGTCCACCGCCGCCACCATGCCGGGATGCCCGGCGAGCAGGGCAAGACCGAGGCTGGTGAGGCCGGTCCCGGGACCGCCGATGAGACCCAGCACCCGGCCCGGTTGGGCGGCGATGAGCAGGGGCGCGACAGGGTCGGGCGTAAGAGCGCTCGCGGCGCTGCCGAGGAGGGATGCCCGGTTCAAGGGCACGTCATGTTAATCGAACATGTGTTCGATCGCTTGAGGGGACCGGCCAAGGGCCGTAGAGAAGCCCTCCTGACACACACGGCTCTTCTGAGCACGAATCGGAACGACGCGCGAGCCGGGAGTGACCAAGGCTGCCAGCAACCGGATTACCTGTCCACACTGCGGAGGCAGTATCAAGCTCGACGAGACGTACCTCCGGCAGCTTGCCGATGGCTGGCGGCGCGAGACGCTCCCCCAACTCAAGAAGGAGATCCTCCCGGGCTTGCGCGAACAGGCAGCAACCGAAGCTCGAAAACGCCTAGAGGCCGATCGGCGGGACCAGGAGCAGGAAGCCGAAGACCTCAGGCGGCAGGTTCGAACCCTAAAGGGTGAGATCACCAAGCTGAGTCGACGAGTCCCGACAGAACGCGCGCAACAGCTCGGTGCCCTCCACGAGGAAGCTCTCGCTCAAGCGCTCGCATCGAAGTTCCCACAGGACGAGATCTTGATAACCGGCCGCGGAAGAGCCGGAGGAGACGTCACCCAATCGGTATTCAACCCCAGCGGAGCGAAGGTCGGCACCATTCTCTGGGAGGTGAAGCGAGCCGCTAAGTGGAGCTCGGCCTGGGTGACAAAACTGCGCAAGGACTGTAAGTCGGGAAGACACAACGCAGGCGTCATAGTCTCTGATGTTGGCCGAGCTGACCTGGCACCTATCGCCCAGATTGATGAATTGTGGAGAACAACACTCGAACTCGCGCCGGCGTTGAGCGCGGCGCTGCGAGCCAACCAGATCCAACTTCACTCCAACCGACCTGCACGTGCGCAGGCTGGTACAGCCACCGCTGTCTATGAGTACGTCCGAGGATCGGACTTCGGGGACCGAATGCGAGGAATGGTGCAGGCAGCCACAGAGATGCAGAAGGACCTGACGACAGACAAGAAAGCATCAGAGAGGCGATGGGAAAGACAGGAGCAGCATCTTCAGGCCCTTGTTGAGGAGATCGTAGGGGTAGTCAGTGATTTCCGACAGGTGGGGAGGCCGGGGGTTGTGCTGGGGATACCGAAGTCCGAGCTCGCTGCCCTCCCCGCGCCGAGACGCTCCTAACCGACTCAACCAGGTCAGCGCGTGTCACGCCAAGGTGCCAAACTACAACTATGTCAGACGGGACCGCCCCAGGCCTGCAGCTCGTTCTCGAAACGCCCTTGGGCAAGCTCTACCGAGGTGATTGCCTCGACTTGCTCGCGGCCATGGAGACCGCTTCTGTGGATCTCGTCTTCGCCGACCCACCGTTCAACCTCAAGAAGGACTACGGCGAAGGCATCAACGACGCCCTCGCAGACGACGACTATCTCGCTTGGTGCCACAAGTGGCTTGCCGAATGCGTGCGGGTCATCGCCGACGGCGGGTCGATCTTCGTATACAACCTCCCGCGCTGGAACGTTGAGCTCGGTCACTACCTAACCGAACTCGGCATGACCTTCCGCCATTGGATTGCGATCGACATCAAGATGTCCTTACCGATACCCGGTCGGCTCTATCCCTCGCACTACTCCCTTCTGTACTACTCCAACGGAAAGCCGAAGCGATTCGAGCGCCCACGGGTACCCATTCCGACTTGCCGCCACTGCGGAGGCGACATCAAGGACTACGGAGGACACCGCAACAAGCTGAACCCCGACGGCCTGAACCTGACGGACGTGTGGGTCGACATTCCCCCGGTTCGCCACAGGGGCCTAAAACGGAGAGGCGCCAACGAACTCTCCGAGCGGTTGCTGGAGCGCGTCCTGACGATCGCATCGGCTGAGGGCGACTTGGTGTTCGATCCCTTCGGTGGATCAGGTACGACCTACGCCGCTGCCGAACGGATGCATCGACACTGGATCGGCATCGAACTCGGTGATACCGAACCGATTGTCGCCCGACTCTCCGGACGCACCCACCATGTCGCGGCCCCAGGACGTGGAGACGCCGGGAAAGGATCGAACCGAGCCAGGCCTACCGCATCGCCCGACCATCAGTCCCTTTTCTGATCCGCGGCACCGCAGTCGACTCCGCATCCTGTTCAACCGCGATAACGGTCAGCACCCCGCTGTCACAACGAATTCGGCGAAAGTGCCTGAAGTAGGGCTTGAGCTCCTCGAGGTTTCCGATCCGATCTGTGAGAAACCGAGCCAAGGTACGGGTTGGCACAATGAGGACACCCACCGCCAAGACTCCCTCCTCGAGACCGAGCGAGAGCTTGTTGAGTGTGCGGTGGCTCGAACTCACATTCCCGGTCTCCCACTCGACACCGACAAGGTCGGGACCGAACCGCTTCGAGACATCCAAAGGACCGAGGTCAGACTCACCGGCCTCAGTGGTCCACGGAAAGGGCTGCTCCACCGTCCAACCCCGACTGCGTGCGCGCTCCACAAACGACTGCCTGATCGGCACGACGCCGTTGCCCTCTCCTCCCTTCTTCCCCGACTCAGGGAAGATCGTGAAGATGTCTGAACCGACTGGCCAGACCACCTCCGTGATCGCTTGTCTGATCTCGACGAGCGCTCCACTCTCTCGAAGACGTACACCCGCGTCTCCGACTGCAAGAAGGTTGTACTCACCTGCGATTCGCACCTACTCACCCTATCGCTTGCCGTGGCATCACTGGAGACCATCGCCGACGGCTTCCCAACCACTCGCCCGGCAAGACGAGGCTGCGTTGGACTGGATAGCCCCACCCCGGACGCGCCGAGGCCCCCTTGCGGGGGCCCCAGCGCCACGCGAATCGGTTGGACCTACACCCCGGACTCGAAATCGTCCTCGAACGAGACGATCTTGCGGCCCGGCTTGGCAGCGGGCGCCGGAGCGGCACTCGACCGCTCCGACGAACGACTCGCCCCGCGATCCCGGTCGCCGCCGGAGCGACGCGGACCGCGATCACGGCCACCGCCGCGCTCTCCCCCACGATCGCCACCCGACCGCTCACCGCGGGGTTCCCGTGGCTCACGCGGTGGACGGGGCTCGGAGTCGCCCTCGGGCGTCGGCTCGGCCCCGGCGATGTCGAGGCTGACCTTGCCCCGGTCGTCGATCTCACGCACCACCACCTGGATCTTGTCCCCCAGGTTGTAGACGTCCTCGACGTTCTCGATCCGCTTGCCGCCGCCCATCTTCGAGATGTGCAGCAGGCCGTCACGGCCGGGGAGGATGTTGACGAAGGCGCCGAACTTGGTGATGTTCACCACCTCGCCCTCGTACTCCTTGCCGACCTCGGCCTCGGGCGGGAAGGCGATCCCCAACACCCAGTCCTTGGCCTTGCGCAGCGCCTCGCCATCGGCGGCGCCGATGCGCACGGTGCCGTCGTCCTCGATCTCGAGGGTGGCACCGGTCTGCATTTCGATCTCGCGAATGACCTTGCCCTTGGGGCCGATGATCTCGCCCAGCTTGTCCTTGGGCACCATCACCGCCTCGATGCGAGGGGCGATCGGGTTGAGCTCGGTCCGCGGCGCGGCGATGACCTTGGCCATCTCGCCGAGGATGTGGAGCCGGGCCACCCGGGCCTGATCGAGTGCGGCCGCCAGCACGTGTGCGGGCAGACCCTCGATCTTGGTGTCCAGCTGCAGGGCCGTGATCACGTCCGCGGTGCCGGCAACCTTGAAGTCCATGTCGCCCAGAGCGTCCTCGGCCCCGAGGATGTCGGTCAGGGTGACGAACTCCCCGTCATGGGCGATGAGCCCCATGGCGACGCCCGCCACGGGCGCCTTGATCGGCACGCCGCAGTCCATGAGCGACAGGCTCGATCCGCACACCGATGCCATCGACGACGATCCGTTGGACGAGAGCACCTCGGAGACGAGACGGAAGGCGTACGGGAAGTCCTCGGCCGTCGGGATCACCGGGAACAACGCCTTCTCGGCGAGTGCTCCGTGTCCGATCTCGCGGCGCTTCGGCCCCCGCATGAACCCGACCTCGCCGGTGGAGAACGGCGGGAAGTTGTAGTGGTGCATGTACCGCTTCGACTCTTCGATGCCGATCGTGTCGAGCATCTGCTCCATCCGCAGCATGCCGATCGTGGTGGCATTGAGCACCTGGGTCTCGCCGCGCTGGAAGAGCGCCGAGCCGTGTGCCCGGGGCAGGACCCCGACCTCGACGGTGATCGGACGGACGTCCTTGACCCCGCGCCCGTCGAGACGAATCCCGTCCTCGATCACCCGCTGCCGCATGACCTTCTTCGACACCGAGCGGAAGGCCTTGGCGGCGGCGGCGAAGTCCTCGCTCTCCTCGGTGAGGCCGAGCTCGCCGAGCGTGGCGGCCTTGGCCTCCTCCTCGGCGGTCTGGCGCTCCAGCTTGCCGGCGATCTTGACCACGCCGGCCAGCTTGGGGGCGGCGACGGCCTCGATCCGGGTATACAGCTCGGGGCTGTAGGGCACGACCACCGGGAACTCGACCACCGGGATGTCGCCGACCTGCTTGCGCAGTGCGAGCTGGGCGTCGATGAGGGTCCCGATGTGTGCCTTGGCCTCCTCGAGACCGCGGGCCACCGCCGCCTCGTCGGTGGGAGCCTGGCCCGCCTCGATGAGCCGCATGGCGTGCTCGGTGGCACCGGCCTCGACCATGGCGATGTCGATGCCGCCCTGATCGTTGCGCCTGCCGGCGACTACCAGCTCGAACACGGAATCGGCGAGCTGCTCGTACGACGGCATGGGGATCCACTCGCCGTGCGAGTACCCCATCCGGACACCGCCGATCGGACCCTCGAACGGGATCGGGCTCACCATCAATGCCGCCGACGCCGCATTGAGGGCGAGCACGTCGTACGGCTGCACCTCGTCGGCCGAGGTGACGAGCGCCACGACGTGGGTCTCGCACAGATAGCCCTCACGGAACGAGGGGCGCAGCGGTCGATCGATGAGACGTGCGGATAGGGTGGCGCGCTCGGTGGCGCGTCCCTCGCGGCGGAAGAAGGACCCGGGGATCTTGCCGACCGCGTACATGCGCTCCTCGACGTCCACCGTGAGGGGGAAGAAGTCGGCGCCGGGACGAAGGCCTCGGGTGGCTACGGCGGTGGCGAGCACTTCGGTGTCGCCGACCCTGACGACCACGGCGCCGTCGGCCTGAAGGGCCAGCTTGCCGGTGGTGAAGACGAACTCGGCGGCGCCTACGGCTCCGCGTGACGAGTGTACGGACATATGTTCTCTCTCTTCTTCGAGGGAGCCCACCGTCCGTCAATTACCAGTAGTCAACCCTCGGCACATGCCGAGGAGTGGCAACTAGCAACTGACGCGAGGGCTCCCGCTTCGTGTTGCCCCCCATGACAGCACGAAAGACGATCGGAGGATCGTCTTTTCCGTCAGCGCCGCAGGCCGAGGCGTGCGATGACGCTGCGGTACCGCTCGACATCCTGATCTTGCAGGTAGTCGAGCAGACGACGGCGACGGCCGACCATCATCAGCAAGCCACGACGACCATGGTGGTCCTTGTCGTGGGTCTTCAGGTGCTCGGTGAGCTGGTTGATCCGCTCGGTGAGCAACGCGATCTGGACCTCGGGCGAACCCGTGTCCGTGGCGTGGGAGCCATGCTCCGCGATGATCGTCTTGGTGTCGTTCATGGAAAACCCGGAGGCGGAATGCACTCCGGCCCGGAAACTGTAGCAGTTCCGCGGACCTCACCCGCCAAACGGCGCTCCTAGACCGCCCTCCCCGCCCTGGAGGCCGCCCGGACCCGTAGCGGACTGAACTCCGGCGCTTCGATGCGGGGCCGCCCCAGCGGGCACGTCCCCGGGGCGTGCATCTCTGCCACCAGGCACCGCACGACCCGGGGATCCGTCAGCACCGACTCGTGGGCTTCGCTGAGGCGGCTGAAGATCCGCAGCGGGTTGTCCATGATCTGACCCCAGGGGCCGGGGCCGTCGTCGGGGGCATCGACGACCCGCAATCCGGGCGGCCGATCGCCGAAGCTGGTCACCGCGGCGCGGGGATTGCGCACCACGATCACCTCGATGTCCGATTTCTGCCCGAGATGGGCTCTCGTGTCATGGCAGCCGAACCACAGGAACGCACAGTCGACCGGGTCGTAGCCCCCGTCGTCGGGGATCCCGCTCACCACCCGCCCGGCGCTCTGCAGCGTGCCGTGCACCCCCCGTGCCATCGGGGGGTCGAGCAGCATCGCCCCGACGACATCGGCCGGGGGCCGATGCACTCCCCGATCCCACGTGGCGATCAATTCGGCGACGGTGGCTCCACCCTTGCTGAACCCGACGAGCCACACCGGGCGATCGCCGTCGGCCACACCGGCGAGATAGGCGTTCAGGGATGCCGCGGTCTGCTCGATGGGGGCGAGCGCCGACGCCCGGTGGGGATCGGCATCCCCGGTGACCCAGCGATAGTCGAAGTAGCGGGCATCGTCGGGATCGAGGCCCATGAGCTCGACGAACTCCGCATACACATCGGCGCCGGCGCCCTGCCCGTGGCCGGGAACGAAGACGACCATGGTGTCCTCGGGCGGGCGCAACCCGAGCGCCGATCCCTCACGCCGTGTGGCGAACACGGCGGCGGCGGCGGCGAGACCCAACAGGATCGGCTCGCCGGGGATGCCCGGCTCCGCCGGTGGGGCCATCGGGATCTGGACACCGCCGCCGGAGTCCGTTGCGGGCTCGTCTTCAGGGGCGAGCCCCAGCCCCGGCACCGCCGCCAGCGCCGCCACGACCAATCCGACGGAGAGCACGGCGTGCTCCTCTCCGGGGAGGCGGGGATGTGCAGCGTGCGCTCCGGACGGCCGGTCGTCAAGACCCCGGTGGGACGACGAGCGACCGGACCGCGGCGGCGATGTCTCCCGATCCTTCGGGCAGGCGGGCCACGAACCGGACGCGGATGCTGCCGCTGCGCACGGCTCCTGGCGCCAGCGGCTCGACCGACAGCCCGTCGCCGATGCGGATGAGCGCCGGGATCCGTTCGGTGGACGACCGGCCGACATTGCCCGCATAGGCCCCGGCAGGAGGCATCGCCATCGCCGGTGGCACCGCGATGGCGACGACGCCTTCGCGCACCGCGGCCACCCCCCGCACCTCATGCGGTCGTTCCAGTTCGTCGGCGGCGGCGGCGACGTCACCGGCGGCGATCAGTGCTCGCACCGCACTCGATGATGCGGGACGAGCCGCTCCTCCCACGAGGGGCACCACCTCCGTCTCGAACCCGCCGATGGCCCCGAGCTCGCGCAGGACACCCACGTCGCCCACCCGGTCCTTGGCAAACCGGAAGTCCTCACCGGCGAGCACCACCCGCGCCCGCAGCGTCCCGGCGAGCAGACCGAGGGCGAAGTCGGACGGACTCCAGGCCCGGGTCACCTCGTCGAATGCCACCACGGCCACCAACTCCATCCCCAGGCCCTCCAGGAGCTCGAGGCGCTGATCGATGTCGGTGATCATGGCCGGCGCCCGATCGGGCGCCACCACGGCGAGGGGATGCGGGTCGAAGGTCACCACCCCCGGCCTGAGGCCGCCCGCGGCGGCGTGGCGGCACACGGCTGCAAGCACGCTGCGGTGACCGGAGTGCATGCCGTCGAACACCCCGACGGCGAGGGCGGACTCGGCATCCTCGGCCGCCCAGGCTCCGGCAAAGCCCTGCAGCACCTTCATCCCATCACCACCTCGGCCGAGGAGCGGCGCCCATCACCCTGGTATACCGCGACGAGGGTCCCCGCGGCGTCGACCAGGCGATACCGGCCGCAGAGCCCGGCCAGCGGCCCGGCGGCAAACGTCGCCCCATGGCGCACCGCCCCGGCCGTCGCCTCGTCGACTTCGAACGCGGGAAGGTGTCCCAGCCCGCTCGAAGGCGGCATCACGCGCCCATCCAGCCTTCCCTCGGCCGCGGCAGCCTCGAGGTCCTCGATCGTGGATGCATCCTCCACCCGATGCCGGGCGCTGGCGGTGCGGCGCAACGAGACGAGCGATGCTCGTCCCCCGAGGGCCCGGGCCAGGTCGTCGGCCAGCACCCGGACGTATGTCCCCGACCCGCAGGTCACCCGGAAGGCGACCTCGGGATAGATCCCCGGCGAGACGTCGAGGATCTCGAGGTCGTAGATCTCGACGGCCCGGGGCGCCCGCTCCACCTCCACGCCGGAGCGGGCCAGCTCATATAGACGCCGACCCTCGATCCTGATCGCCGAGACCATGGGGGGGATCTGGGCGATCGTGCCGACGAATCGGGTCGCCACCTGCCGGAGCTCGGCCTCGTCGACGATCATCTCCTCGCGGCTCAGGATCGCCCCGTCGGCGTCGAGGCTGTCGGTGGCCACGCCGAACGCCGCCACGGCCTCGTAGGTCTTGGGGGCATCCTGGATGAAGCGGAGCAGCCGCGTGGCGCGCCCCAGGGCGACGACGAGGAGTCCGGTGGCCATCGGGTCCAGCGTCCCGGCGTGGCCGATGCGGCGCATGGCGAAGATCCGGCGGCACCGAGCCACCACGTCGTGCGACGTCCAGCCCCCGGCCTTGTCGACGAGCACGAAGCCCTCAGCCACGCAGACCCGCCCGAATCGCCTCGACCACGGCGGTCCGTTCGCCGGCGAGCGTGAACCCGGCGGCGTTGTGGTGGCCTCCCCCGCCATGGCGCTGGGCGATGGCGCCGACGTCGGCGACGCCGCGGGATCGCAGGCTGACCTTCCAGCCCCGCGGGGTCTCCTTGAGCAGGGCCGCCACCCCGGCCTCACGTGCGATGCGGAGGTCGTCGATGAGCCGATCGAGGTCGCCCCAGGCGAGGTCCCCGAGGTCGGCCGTCTCCACCCAGGACCAGATGAGGCCGAGGTCGGCTTCGAGCACGGCCCGGCCCAGCACGGCGGCTGACACCTCCAGGTACCCGAAGGGCACCGACTCATAGACCGCCTGACCGATGACCTCGGGCCGGGCGCCGGCATCGACGAGCCGGGCCGCCACGCGCATCACTTCTCCCGAGGTGGCCGAATACTGGAAGCGTCCGGTGTCGGTGACGATGGCGGTGAGGAGGCACAGAGCCACCGTGGGATCGATCGTCCAACCCAGGGCGTCGAGCAGGGCAACGGTGAGCTGGCCGGAGGCGGCGGCGTGGGGATCGACCACATGGATGTCACCGAAGTCGCCGGTCGTCGACTTGTGGTGGTCGACGACGATCACCACCCGGGCTGCACCGGCGTTCGACGCCAGTTCGGCGAGGCGATCTGCCGAGCCGGCATCGAAGACCACGAGACAGTCGGGATGCGGCGGGAACTCCCCCGGTGGCACCACGGGCGAGGTGTCGAGGAACTGCAGCGACTCGGGGATGGCGAAGGGCGACCCGAAGGACACCACGGCCTCCTTCCCGGCGCCACGGGCGGCGTGCGCCAGGGCCAGCGCCGAGCCGAGCGCATCACCGTCGGGTGACACATGGCCGACGATGGCGAGCGAACTGGCGCCCGCGATCGCCTCAGCCGCTCGTCGCAGGGAAGTCGTCAGATCCTCCATCCCCATCCTCTTCCAGTCGCCGCAACAGTTGTTCCATCCGATTGCCGCGATCGATCGACTCGTCCCTCTCGAAGTGGAGGTCCGGAAGGTACTTGAGTCGGACCCGGCCCCCAACCGCCTTCTTCAAGCGGGGCTTGGCACGCTGCAATGCCGCCGCGGTGGCAGCCTGCTGGTCCGCATCACCGAGCACCGAGTAGAACACGCGGGCGGCTCGCAGGTCGGGTGCGGTGTCCACACCGGTGATGGTGAGGAAGCCGAGGCCGGGGTCCTTGAGACGCGTGACTTCATCGGCGATGACCTCGCGCAGCGACTCGTTCACCTTTCGCAGCCACGACCCGCCCCTGCTCATGGCTCCTCCAGGTGGCTGATCTCGATCGCCGTCACCTCGATGCGGGGGTCGGAGTAGACGATGCGTTTGACCGTCTCGACCACCTCGCCGAGCCGCCCGGCATCCGCAGCCACGGCCGCCACCGCGATCGTCGCCTGCTGCCAGGAGTCCTGGTGTCCGATCTCGGCCACCGACACCCGTAGCTTCTCCAATCGGGCGAGCAGGGGGCGCAGCACCGCGCGCTTGGACTTCAGCGACTGCGACTCGTTGATGTGAAGCCCGATGCGAATGGCGACGGCGTGGAGATTGGACATGGTGTCACCCGTTACCCGTTGCCCGGTGCCAGATGCCAGCTGCCAGATGCCAGACACTAGAGGTCGCACGGGTTCCGGCTGGTACCTGGAGCCTGGAGCCTGGTGCCTACGTCCGCGCCACTTCGCGGACTTCGTACGCCTCGATGATGTCGCGTTCTTTGATGTCACGGAAGCCCTCGAGGGCGATACCGCACTCGAAGCCGGCGGCCACGCTGCGGACGTCGTCCTTGAACCGGCGCACCGAGGCGATGGTGCCGTCGTGCACGACCACGCCGTTGCGCACGATGCGGGCCCTGGCGCCGCGGACGATCTCGCCCTCGGTGACGTACGACCCGGCGATCGTCCCGTAGCGCGGTGCACGGAACGTGGCCCGCACCTCTGCCGAGCCGAGGATGCTCTCCACCTCGGATGGAGCAAGGCGTCCCACGAGGATGGCTTCGATGTCATCGAGCAACTCGTAGATGATCCGATAGGTGCGGACCTCGATCCCGGCCTTCTCCGCCGCCTTGCGCGCCTTGGCGTCGGGTCGCACGTTGAACCCGAACACGATCGATCCGGTGGTCTCGGCGAGGAGCACGTCGTTCTCATTGATCCCCCCGACCCCGGTGTGCACGATGGTGATGCTCCCGGCTTCGCGGGTGATCTTGGCCACGGCTTCACGAATCGCTTCGAGCGAGCCGTGGGCGTCGGCCTTGACGATGATGGGCAGTTCGGCGTCATCGGCGGTGCGCAGATCGTCGAGCAGCGCCGTGAGTCGCTGCGCCGCGGTCGGCATCACGAGCTCCTGGTCGCGCATCGCCGTTTGACGCTCGACGGCGAGCGCACGGGCGGCGCGATCGTCTTCGGCGACCTCGAAGAAGTCTCCGGCCTGCGGGACGTCATCCCACCCCATCACGAGCACCGGTGCACTCGGACCAGCGGACTCCACGGCTTCGCCGCGCTCATCGAACATCGCCCGCACCCGCCCGGCCACTCCCCCGGCGACGAGGGCATCCCCGCGCCGCAGGGTGCCACGCTGCACGATGACGGTGGCGACCGGCCCGCGCCCGGTCTCGAGCTGGGCCTCGATGACCGTCCCCGAGGCCGGAACGGAGGGATTCGCCGAGTAGTTCTCGAGCTCGGCGATCAGGTCGAGGTACTCGAGCAGACGCTCGATGCCCTTGCCGGTCAGTCCGGAGACCTCGACGCTGACGACGTCACCTCCGAGTTCCTCGACCACCAGTCCGTGCTCGGTGAGTTGGGCGCGCACACTGTGGGGATTGGCCGATTCGAGGTCCATCTTGTTGATGGCCACCACGATCGGCACGCCGGCCGCCTTGGCATGGTTGATGGCCTCGATGGTCTGGGGCATCACTCCGTCGTTGGCGGCGACGACCAGGACGACGATGTCGGTGATCTCGGCGCCGCGGGCACGCAGCGAGGTGAACGCCTCGTGGCCGGGGGTGTCGATGAAGGTGATCTTGTGGTCGCCGACCTGCGCCTGATACGCCCCGATGTGCTGGGTGATCCCGCCCGCCTCGCCGGCGACCACATTGGCGCGGCGAATGGTGTCGAGCAGCTGGGTCTTTCCGTGATCGACGTGTCCCATGACCGTGACCACCGGCGGGCGGCGCACGAGGGTGGCGCTCGCATCGCCGAAGTCGCGCTTGCGCCGCATCACCGGGGCCTCCGGCTCGGGGGCGGCCGCTGCCGACGAGATGGTGACGTCATAGCCGAGGGCATCGCCGACCACGACGAGGAGATCCGTCGGGACCGGCTGGGTGGCACCCGCCATGCGTCCCCGGGTCACCAGCTCGCGAACGATGAGACCGACGGGTCGTCGGATCAGATCGGACAGCTCCTGGACGGTGATCCCCTCGGGGACGGTGACCGCCCGCTTGGGCTGCGGCGCCTCGACCACCGGGGCGCGGCGATGGTCCTTGCCCTTGGACTTGGCCACCGGAGCGGCCTCCTCCTCCTCCACCACCGCGGCGAGCACCTCGGGTGGGACCTCCACCGGTGCCACCGGACCGGCCGCCGCCGGAGGGGGAGCCTTCTCCTCGTCGTAGGAGAGCCGCACCAGGGCGGCATCATCGTCACTGATGCCGCTCGAGGCGGTCTTGACGTCGATGCCGAGATCGATCACGCGCGCCAGCACGTCCTTGGACTCGAGGCCCAATTCACGGGCTAGTTCGTAGACGCGCATGCGCTCCTCGCGGGGGTTTGACGGTGCATTGTGCCACGCACGGGAGGGGCGCTCTCAGGCCTCGGAGGCGGGCTCGGGGTCTCGGGCCGCCTCGGCCTCTGCCACCGCCGCCGCCGGCTCCGTCGGTGAGGCCTCTTCGGGAGGGGTTTCCGGCCGGATGTCGACGCGGTAGCCGCTGAGCCGGGCCGCCAGGCGGGCGTTCTGGCCCTCCTTGCCGATCGCCAGGGAGAGCTGATGATCGGGCACGATGACGGTGGCTTCCTTCTTCTCCTCGTCGAGGATCACCTGCCGCACCTTGGCGGGGCTGAGCGCCTCGGCGATGAACTGCTTGACGTCGGCGCGAAACTCGACGATGTCGACCTTCTCCCCGCGCAACTCGTTGACCACCTGGCGAACCCTGGCTCCGCGCGCACCGACGCAGGCGCCGATCGGGTCCACGTTGGGATCGTTGGAGGCGACGGCGATCTTCGTCCGGTGCCCGGCATCGCGGGCGATGGCCTTGATCTCGATGATCCCTTCGACGAGTTCGGGCACCTCGAGTTCGAACAGGCGGCGGATGAAGTCGGGATGGCTGCGCGACACCACGATCTGCGGGCCCTTCGATTCCTCACCCCGGACCTCGATGATGAGTGCCTTCACCCGGGCGCCGCGCTCGAGACGCTCGTAGGGGATCTTCTCCCCAAAGGGCATGACGGCTTCGGTGTTGCCCAGATCGAGGATGACGGTGCGGTGATCGGACTGCTGCACGATCCCGGTGACGAGGTCGCCCTCGCGTCCGTCGTAGATGTCGAACACCTGCGCCCGCTTGGCATCGCGGAGCCGCTGCAGGATCACCTGCTTGGCCGTCTGTGCCCCGATGCGGCCGAAGTCGTCGGGGGTGTCCTCCCACTCACGGGTGACGTTGCCGTCCTCGTCGAGCTCCTGGCCGTACACCCTGATCTCGCCTGTGTCCTGATCGATGGTGACCCGGGCCTCCTCGGCGGCACCCGGGCTGCGCTTGTACGCCGATACCAGCGCGTTGGCCAGGGCATCGAGAATCGTCTCCTTGGGGATGCCCTTCTCGCGCTCGAGGATGTCGAGCTCTTCCATGAACGACTCGTTCATCGCCCACCTCGCTTCCCCGGCTTCGGGGCCTTCTCCCAGCGGAACACCGTGCGCGCCTGGGTCACGTCGTCGAGCGGAATCGGATGGTCGGTGCCATCGACGGTGACGAGGACGGCGGAATCGTCGGCCGCGGCCAGGACGCCACGGTGGCTGCGCGAGCCGAGGATCTCGGCCCTCGTCTTGACGATCACCTCGCGACCCACCGCCTTGCGGAACTGCGACGGTCGGCGCAGGGGTCGCTCCAGTCCGGGAGAGGACACTTCGAGGGTGTAGGCGGCGCCGACGGACGGCTCCTCGTCGAGCAGCCGGTTGAGACCCCGGGAGAGGTCGGCGAGACGGTCCACATCGACACCGCCGGGGGCATCGACGGTGACGCGCACCATCCGCCCGGCACCCGTGCCGAGCACCTCGAGGTCGTCGAGCTCCACGCCCTCCGCCACGAGCCACGGCTCGAGGAGACCCCAGAGCCTGCGATCGACGTCACCCATCACGCACTCCTCAACAAAAAAGTGGGCGGGCGCCCACTTCACGTCCAGCGTCCTCAATTGAACCGGTTTCGAGTATATCTCGTCCAGGATCGCTAGGGCAGGAGGGAAAAGCAGGCATGAGGTGAAAGCGAGTCAGAAGGTGGCGGAGTGGGACTGGGCGCCGGGTACCGGACCCTGGTGCCGGCCGGTAGCGGGAAGCGGGAAACTACTTCCCCAGTTCGCGCTCCGCCTTCACCAGCCGCTCCAGGTGCGCCACCACCGCCGCCGGGGCGATGCGCTCCACCGCCCCGTCACGGCGGCGAACCACCTCGACCACACCGTCGGCAAGACCCTTGGGGCCCACGGTCACCCGGTAGGGAATGCCGATGAGTTCGGCGTCGGCGAACTTCACACCGGGCCGCTCATCACGGTCGTCGAACAAGGTGTCGACCCCGGAGGCGACGAGGGCGGCGTGGATCTCCCCGGCGACGCCCATCGATGCCGCATCGTCCACCTTCACGGCCGTCACCACGACCTCGAAGGGGGCGATCGCCATGGGCCAGATGATGCCCTTGGCGTCGTGGCTCGACTCGACCACCGTGGCGAGATTCCGCCCGACTCCGATCCCGTACGAGCCCATCCAGATCACCCGCTGCTCGCCGTCGGGGTCGAGCACCGAGGCTCCGAGGGCCTCACTGAACTTGGTGCCGAGCTTGAAGATGTGGCCCACTTCGATGGTGCGCTTCACCTCGAGCGGCTTGCCGCACGTCGGACATCCCTCTCCCGCCCTCACGAGACGGATGTCGAGCCAGGTGTCGACTGCGACGTCGCGATCCACGTCGACGCCGCGCAGGTGCCAGTCGTCGTCGTTGGCACCGGTGACCATGTTCACCCTGCCCCGCAGCGCCGGGTCGGCCACGATGCGCAGGCCCTTCACCCCCACCGCCCCGAGGCTCCCGGCGTGGGCACCCAGCGCCGCGGTGATCTCGTCATCCCGGGCGGGGCGCACCTCCCAGGTGCCGAGCCCGTCCACGACCTTCTGCTCCATGAGCTCGTGGTCGCCGCGCAGGAGGAGGAGCGTCACGGTGCCGCCGACGAGATACACGAGTGTCTTGATCTGACGATCGGCGGAAGCGAAACCGCCCACCGCGGTGAGTTCGGCGATGGTACGGATCCCCGGCGTGGGGAAACGCTCCGGGGGGCCGGTCCACGGCTCATCGACGACGCCCGCGGGCACCGAAGTGGCCTTTTCGGTGTTGGCCGCATAGCGGCACGCCGGGCAGAAGGCGATCTCGTCCTCGCCGGCGGCGGCCTCCACCATGAACTCGACGGACTCCTTGCCTCCCATCCATCCGCTCGAAGCGTGCACCGCGATGGCATCCATGCCGAGCCGGGCAAAGATCCGGTGGTAGGCCCGGTAGTGGTTCTGGAACTGGACATCGAGCCCGGCCGGATCGATGTCGAAGCTGTACGAGTCCTTCATGGTGAACTCGCGCACCCGCAGCAGTCCCCCCTTGGGTCGGGGCTCGTCACGGAACTTCGTCTGCAGGTGGTACCAGAGCTGCGGGAGTTGCCGGTACGAGGTCAACTCGGTGGCGACGGTGGTGAAGATCTCCTCGTGGGTCATGGCCAGCAGGAGATCCGTGTCGCGCCGGTCCTTGAGCTTGACGAGGATTCCTTCGACATCGTCCCAACGGCCGGTCTTCTTCCAGATCTCCCCGGGATGGACCACCGGCAACAGCATCTCCTGGCCGCCGATGGCGTCGATCTCCTCACGGATCACATCCTGGATCTTCTTGGCCACGCGCATCCCGAGGGGCAACATCGACCACGACCCTGCCATGAGCCGGCGGATGAAGCCGCCGCGCACGAGCAGTCGGTGGTTCACCGCCTCGGCATCGGCGGGATCCTCGCGAAGCGTGGGGATGAAGGCGCGGGACCAGAGCATGCGCGGGGAGGGTAGTGCGGGGGATCAGGGAGAAGTCGTCAGCCCTCAGTCCTCAGCCAGAACCCGCGGAGCGACTCGGACTGAGGACTGAAGACCGAAGACAGAGGACCGAATGCTCAGTCCCCCTTCGCCACCCTCGCCACCCGCGCCCGCCGTGCCGCGAGATCGTTCGCATCCCCCTGGCTCGCCAGGAGGGCGTCCGCCGTCTCGCGCGCCAGTTCCTCGGCGACGCCGTCGGCGGCGGCAAGCCGAGCCTCGACTCCTTCGGCGGCGAGACGGCGGGCCTCGTCGACGAGCGCCGCCACCATGTCGGCCTCGGGGACGACCCGCACCACCTTGCCCTTGATGAACAAGTGGCCCTTGCCCTTTCCCGCGGCGATGCCGATGTCGGCTTCGCGCGCCTCGCCGGGGCCGTTCACGACGCAGCCCATCACCGCCACCTGAATGGAGAGCTTCTCCGCCTCGAGGGCGCGCTGCGCCGCCGTGGCCACCGCGACGACATCGACGTCGGCGCGGCCACACGAGGGGCAGGCGATGAGATCGAGTCCGATGCGCTCGCGCAGTCCGAGTTGCTCGAGCAGCTTCCTCCCGGCCTCGGCTTCCTCGACCGGGTCGGCGGTGAGCGAGAACCGGATCGTGTCGCCGATGCCCTCGAGGAGCAGGGTGGCGATGCCGGCCACCGACTTCATGAGCCCGGCCGGAGGCGGACCCGCCTCGGTGACGCCGAGATGAAGGGGATGGTCGGTCTTCGTCGAGAGCAGTCGATACGCCTCCACCATGGCGGGAACGCTGCTGTGCTTCACCGAGATCTTGATGTCGCCGAATCCGGCATCCTCGAGCAGGCGGATCTCGCCGAGGGCGGACTCGACCAGCGCCTCGGGCACCGGGGCGCCGTACTTGTCCAGCAGATCCTTGTCGAGCGACCCGGCGTTCACCCCGACACGAATCGGCACCCCCCGTTCGGCGGCGGCGCGGGCCACCTCGCGGATGTGGCGGGGATCACGGATGTTGCCCGGATTGAGGCGCAGACCGTGGACCCCGGCTTCGAGGGCGGCAAGCGCCAGCCGGTACTGGAAGTGGATGTCGGCGATGATCGGCACCGGGGACCGCGGCATGATCCCGGCGAGGCCCTGGGCAGCCTCGGCGTCGTTGCAGGTGATGCGCACGATGTCGGCTCCCGCGCCCCGCAACGCGTAGACCTGGGCCAGGGTGCCTTCGACGTCGGCCGTCTTCGTGGTCGTCATCGATTGCACCGAGATCGGGGCGCCACCCCCCACCGTCACCGATCCCACCCGCACGGCCCGGGTCTGGCGGCGGGTGATCACCGCAGCGAGAAGGGATTGGCGATGTCGAGGTAGATCGCCAGCACCCCCAGCACGACCATGAAGGCGACGACGACTGCGGCCACCGGAGCCAACTTGCGGACATCGGCCTGGCGTCCCCGGATCTTCTCGTAGAGGGCGACCGCAAAGTGCCCGCCGTCGAGCGGGTAGATGGGCACGACATTGAACAGCCCGACGAAGACGTTGACGAGCGCCAGCAACTCGAGGGTGAAGCCGATCCCCAGGTTCTCGGTCTCGGCGCCGATGCGCACCAGACCGATCGGGCTGGCCGGACGGGTCTCGTTGATGCGCTCGGCGTCGCCCGTGATCACGGCCTCGATCAGGCCCCCGAAACCGGTCACCATCCTCCACAGGCCCGTGGCCGACGCCACGGTCGCCTCACCGACGGCGCCACCCGCATCCGCGGCGCCTTCGATGGGCCCCGCCCGGTCGGTCACCGTGGCGGACCGGACACCGAGGAACCCGCGCTCACCGCCGTCGTCGTCGTCGATCGAGGCGAGCGTCACCGTCAGCTCGATGGTGGCGCCATCGCGCTCCACGACGAGATCGACGGTGTCACCCGGGCCGTCGACGATGACCGCGACCACATCGGCCCACTCGTCGGTGGCGACGCCGGCGATCGAAACGATGCGGTCGCCGGGCAGGACGCCGGCCACTGCCGCGGGTGTCGGTGTGCCGTCTTCGAGCGTGGCCTGGACGCTTTCGACCGTGGTGGTGGAGACCTGGACGCCGAGGACACTGGCCACGACGAAGAACAGGATGAACGCCACGACGAAGTGGCTGGCGACGCCGGCGAGCACGACGATGGCCTTAGCCCGGAAGGGTTGCTCGCGATAGGTGCGCCCGAAGTCCTCCGGCGCCACCTCCTCGTACGGATTCATGCCGACGATGCGGACGTAGCCACCCAGGGGGAAGGCCTTCACCCCGTATTCGGTCTCGCCGCGCCGGGTCGACCACAGTTTCGGCCCGAAACCGAAGAAGAACTCGGTGGCCTTCATGCCCATGGCCTTGGCGGCCACGAAGTGGCCGGCCTCATGGATCATGACCATCGCGATGATGCCGAAGAGAACGATCAGACCGCCGGTCACGAACCACTCCTCTGAAGGTCCATCACGCTACCGGGAGACGCCATCTAGCACGAGCCCAGATGGCCGGTGGCGACGGCCCGCGCCTCGGCGTCGACGGCGAGCACGTCGGCCACCGACGCCAGATCCCTGATGGCGACATCGTGCAGCGTGTGCTCCACCACCACCGCGATCGAGGAGAAGCCGATCCGGCCGGCCAGGAACGCCCCGACCGCGATCTCTTCGGCGGCGATGAGCACCGCCGGCGCCGATCCGCCCGCCCGGCCCGCCTCATAGCCGAGTCGCAGCGCCGGAAAGACCTCGAAGTCCGGCGCCTCGAAGGTGAGCGAGGTCCCGGCGAGGGGGAACGGAGCAGCAGGGCGCACCGCCCGTTGGGGATGCGTGAGGGCAAACCGGAGTGGGATCCGCATGTCGGGCTCGCCGAAGTGCGCGAGCAGCGCCCCGTCGGAGAGTTCGATGATGCCATGCACGAGGCTCTGCGGGTGGACCACGACATCGATGGCCTCGTAGGAGTATCCGAAGAGGTGATGGGCCTCGATCACCTCGAGGGCCTTGTTCATCAGCGTGGCCGAGTCGACGGTGATCCGTGGTCCCATCCTCCAGGTGGGATGTCGCAGCGCCGCCGCGGGCGTCGCCGCCGCCACCTGATCGGCGGTGAAACCGCGAAATGGCCCACCCGAGGCGGTGAGCACGAGGCGCCGCACCTCGTGACCATCTCGCCCGGCGAGCAGCTGGAACAGGGCACTGTGCTCGCTGTCGACCGGAACGATCTCGCTGCCGCCGGTTCCCACCAGCGCCGAGACCACCGGCCCGCCGGCGACGAGACTCTCCTTGTTGGCCAGGGCCAGCCGGTTGCCGGCGGCCAGGGCCGCCGCCGATGCGGCCAGGCCGGCGACACCGACGATGCCATTCACGACGGTGAGCCCCGGCTCTGCGGCGAGGGCGGCGACGGCGTCCGCCCCGAAGGCGACTCGCGAACCGAGCTGGGTGGCGCGCTGGCGCTCGTCGCCGGAGGGCGCAGCGATGGCCACCCGCGCCGCGGGATGCGCCGCGGCCACGGCGAGAAGCTCGTCGGAGCCACGACGCGCCGCCACCGCCACGACCTCGGCGCCGATGTCGGCGGCGACCTCGAGAGCCTGGCGGCCGATGGAACCGGTGGCGCCGAGGACCGCGAGCGGCCTCACCCGAGGAACCCGGTGACCTGGTACAGCACCCATGCCGCCGGGAGCACGAACAGGAAGCCGTCGATCCGGTCGAGCACCCCTCCGTGGCCGGGCAGGATCGTGCCCATGTCCTTCACCCCGAGGCTGCGCTTCACCATCGACTCGGCGAGGTCGCCAAGCGGAGCCATCACCGACACCACGACTCCGAGAGCGATCCCGGAGGAGATCTCGAACGGCTCGGCGAGATACCCAAAGGCGACCGCAGCCCCCATCGCCAGGAGGATCCCGCCCACGAGACCCTCCACCGACTTGTTGGGCGACACCACGGGGGCGAGGGCGCGTTTGCCCCAGGTTCTTCCGAACGAGTACGCACCGACGTCCATGGCCACGGTGGCGGCGACGACGGCCATGACGAGGACCCGGAACTCCGCCTGCCGGAGGATCGGAAAGGCGAACGCGACGGTCCCCGCCACCCAGGCTGCGCCGAGCACCGTCAACCCACCATTGGCGAGGGCATCCTCGCGCATCGGGGAGAAGGCATACACGAAGAAGGCCAGCACCACCATCGCCACCACGGCGATGGGGACCGCAATCGGACCATGGAACCATCCCGCGGCCAGCACCCCGAGGCCGCCGAGGTATCCGATCACGCCCAGCGGGCGAAACTCGAGCCGGCGCAGTGTGCCGTAGAACTCCCAGATGCCGAGCATCGCCATGGCCCCGATGAAGATCGCCATGGCGCCGCCCCCGACGAACATCGTGCCGAGGAGGAACACCACCAACAGGAGTCCGGTTCCGACCCGCATTCCGAAGTCGGAGCGAGGAGCTTCCCGATACTCCTCACCGGTGCTGAGATCCGCGACGTCCTCGAAGCCGACGACCCCGGTCTCGATCCCGGGCATCGCTGCCGACATCGCCTGCCATTCGGTGTCCTCGTCGCCGAGGCGGTAGATCTCCTCGGCGAGGCCGCGGTGTTCGATCGTCACCGATCCGCCGTAGATGTCCTCGGTGAACCGCAGACCGGGATCGGTGAGCTCGACGGTGGCATCCGGATCCCGCTCGTCCCACTCGTCACGGTCACCGCGCACCGCTGCAGGAGGCACCGGGTCGTATTCCGAACGGTCCGAACCCGGCTCGGCCGTGCCGTCGTCGAAGTCGAGCTTCCAGGGTCCGCCGGCCTGGAGGTCCGCCTCCTCGTCGTCGTCGGAGACGACGGGCACGACCGATCGGGGTGGCGGCGGGACGGGACGGACGACCGGAGTATCGATCGCGGGCGGTTCCCATGGCTCCGCCTCACGCATCGCCGCCTGGCGACGCGCCTGCAGTTCATCCGCAACCTGCGGCTGCGCTGCGACGGGAGGGCGCCCGACCTCCGGCTCGGGTCTGATCGACGGCGTCACGGCCTCGGCGGCGGCGGGCCACTCCTCTTCGGGGAGTGCCGGCGCCGGAGGCACGACCGCGTCCTCGTCGATCTCGGGAAACCACGTCGCCGGAACCTGGGTGCCGTCGGCCTCCCAATCGGCGGGCTCCTCCGCCACGACTTCGTCGTCGCGCCGCCTGCGGCGGAACGGCCAGATCCCCTTCTTCTCCCTGGGCTCGTCCGCTGAGGCAGCCCAGTCGTCGAAGTGGCCGGGATCTGCGATCGCCGCAGGCGTCTCCACCGGCGGCGACTCGGCCCGGGGAGGCGGTGCGGCCGGCCGCCTGCGTCCCGGATCGGCAGCCTCGGTCCCGGCGAATGCCTCCCAGTCGGCGAGGTCTTCGCCGGTGGCGTCGGGCTCTTGCAGCGCCTTGAACGCCTCCTTGCTCGCCACCCCGTACACCCCCGTGGATGGGGCGCCGGCCTCGAGGCGGCGCAGCGCCTCGAACGCATCCTCGGCCACCTGCGGCGTCGTCGCGGCATCCGCGGCGCCGACATCGAGGCGACGTAACTCGTCGAAGGTGTCGGCTTCCCCGGCGTCGTCGACGGGTGCCACCTCGATGTCGTCGTCGTCATCGGCACCGAGGGCCGACAGGGCCGCAGCGAGATCGGCCGCGACATCGCCTCCCGGAGGCGGGGTGGGTACCACCGCGGGAGGAGCCACCGCCGCGGGAGGAGCCACCACCGCCGCCTCGGCGGGGGTCGGGTCCTCGATGGGCTCGTCGAACTCCACGGCAACCCCCTCGGCGCCGAGGCTCGTGGTCCCGACCCAGGAAGGCAGTTCCACGGGCAGCGGCATCTCACGCTCCGGCCGGGGTGGGTCCGACAGCCACGCCGGCATTGGCGCCTCCGACGCCGGTGGCACCACCGGAGGGGTGGCCTCGGCGGCGGGGACGGGCGCCTCAGCCGGCCGGAACCGGGCATCGTCGATGACGACGACGTCGGGCTCCTCCTCGACGTCGGGCCACTCCTCGGCGACGAATGGGGCCTCGTCGCGTTCGCGGCGCTTGCGGCCGAACCGTCGACGCTTCTTCGCCTCCCCGGGCGGCTGCGCCGATTCCTCGGGCGTGATCTCGGCGGTCTTGGCGGCGTCGTCGGTCCAGCCGGGATGCCAGGGATCCCCGGGGTGGACCTCGAATTCGCCGTCCCGTCCGTCCGTCACGGCCCTCTCCTCGCCCGCTCTATACCTCGAGCAGCTCCGCTTCCTTGTGCTGGACGTGCTGATCGATCTTGGCGATGTGGTGGTCGGTCAACTCCTGCAGGCGCGCTTCCCCGCGCCTCACCTCGTCGGTGGAGACCTCACCTTCAAGGGCCTCCATGTCGGCTTTGGCGTGGCGGCGCACGTTGCGCACGGCCACCCGGCCGTCCTCGGCCATGTGCCGCACGAGCTTGATGAGTTCGCGCCTCCGCTCCTCGTTGAGAGGTGGGAACACGAGGCGCAGCACGGTGCCGTCGCTCGCCGGGTTGAGACCGAGATCCGACGCCTGGATGGCCTTCTCGATCGCATGGACCGACGATCGGTCATAGGGGCTGATCACGAGCAGCTGTGGCTCGGGAACGGCGATCGTCGCCAGCTGCTGCAGCGGAGTCGGTGTGCCGTAGTAGTCCACCATCACCCGATGGAGGATCCCGGGATTGGCCCGCCCGGTCCGTACGGTGCCGAACTCGGCCTGGACGTGGTGGACGGCCTGGTCCATCTTCGCCGTCGCCTCAGCGAGGAGTTCATCGATCACGTGGTGGCCTCCTCTTCAGCGAACCAGCGTACCCACCGGTTCGCCGCGGACGGCCCGGGCGATGTTGCCCGGAACGGAGATGTTGAACACCCGGATGGGCAGGTTGTTGTCCATGCACATCGTAATGGCGGTGCTGTCCATCACCCGAAGACCCTGCTCGAGGACCTGCATGTAGGTGAGCTCGGTGAGGAGGCGGGCACCGGGATGGGTCTCCGGGTCGGCATCGAACACCCCATCCACCCGCGTGGCCTTCAGCACGGCATCGGCGCCGATCTCTGCGGCGCGCAGCGCCACGGTGGTATCGGTGGTGAAGTAGGGATTGCCCGTCCCCCCGGCGAAGACCACCGCCCGCCCCTTTTCGAGATGCCGGATGGCGCGCAGCCGGATGTAGGGCTCGGCCACCTGGGCGATGGAGATGGCGGTCTGGACCCTCGTCTCGACCCCGGCGTGCTCCAGCGCGTCGCGCAGCGCCAGGGCGTTGATGATCGTGGCGAGCATGCCCATGTAGTCGGCATTCGCCCGGTCCATCCCCGCCGCCGCCGACGACAACCCGCGGAAGATGTTTCCCCCACCGACGACGATGGCGATCTCGTGACCCTCGCCGTGCACACTGGCGATCTCGGTGGCGATCCGCTGCACCGTCTTCGGATCGATGCCATACCCGAGTTCGGCGTCGGCGAAGGATTCACCCGAGAGCTTGAGGGCTACCCGGCGGCCCACTACTCCGCGACCTCACCGACACCCACGCGGGCAAAGCGCCGAACCGAGATGTTCTCCCCCATCGTGGCGGCGAGGGATTCGACGAGTTGGCCCACGGTGCCCTCGAACTTCTCGGGGTTCACGAAGGTCTGGTCGTACAGCACGTTGTCCTCGAAGAACGAGTTGACCTTGCCGTCCACGATCTTGTCGATGACCTTGTCCGGCTTGCCTTCGTTGCGCGCCTGGGCGGCGATGAGTTCGCGCTCCTTGGCAAGGATCGCATCGGGCACCTCGTCGCGCCGCACCCACCGGGGACGGGCTGCGGCGACATGCATGGCGATGTCGCGCGCCGCACTCTGGAACCGGTCCGACTTGGCGACGAAGTCCGTCTCGGACGAGAGCTCCACGAGCACCCCGATCACCGGGCGGTCCGCCTGGAAGTGCAGGTAGTGCCCGATGGTCCCCTGCTCGGTGGCACGCTCCGAGCGCTTCTTCGCCGAGGCCAGGCCCTTCTCGCGAAGGATCTCGGCGGCACGGGCGAGGTCGCCCGCTGCCTCCTCGAGGGCGCGCTTGGCGTCCATCATCCCGGCGCCGCTCGACTTGCGCAGGGTTGCGACCAGGGCGGCGGTGATCTCAGCCATTGGCGTCACCCGCCTTGTCCTTGCCCCGCGCCGCAGCGATCTCGGCACCGGCGATGCAGGCATCCGCGATCACATCGGCCATGAGGCCGGCAGAGCGAATGGCATCGTCGTTGCCGGGGATCACGTAGTCGATGTTGTCGGGATCGCAGTTGGTGTCGACGATGGCGATGATCGGAATCCCCAGACGGGTGCCTTCGGTGACCGCGATGTGCTCGTTCTTGACGTCGACGATGAAGACGGCATCCGGGGCGCGATGCAGGTCACGAACCCCGCCGAGCACCGCCTGGAGCTTCTCCAGCTCGCGGCGGAGGCGGAGGCGCTCCTTCTTCGGCAACGCATCCATTTCGCCGCTGTCGTTCATGCGCTCCAACTCGCGCATGTAGAGGATGCGCTTGTGGATGGTGGTGAAGTTGGTGAGCATGCCGCCGAGCCAGCGCTCATTGACGTACGGCATGCCGGCCCGGGTCGCCGCATCCTTGATCACCGATTGCGCCTGCTTCTTCGTGCCGATGAACAGCACGATGCCCCCGCCGGCCGCGAGGTTCTTGACGAACTCTGCCGCCTGGTTCGCCGCCGCCAGGGTCTGGCGCAGGTCGATGATGTGGATCCCGTTGCGCTCCGAGAAGATGAACGGGCGCATCTTCGGGTCCCAGCGCCGGGTCTGATGCCCGAAGTGGACCCCTGCTTCGAGCAGCTCTTTCATGGTGACACTGGCCACCGGTGGTCTCCTTAGGTTCGGTTGCTGCCTCCGCCCGCCCTTCGGCCTCCCCGGGGACGCGTCGGCGACCCCGACCGCGGGAGGTTGCGGCGAACGTGTGTGATTGCGGCGAAGTGTAGACGGGACGAGGAGTTGAGCGGGCCGGACCCGGGCGACGTCAGAGTGCTCCCGGTTCGATCATCCGGTTGCGCAGGCTCATGACCGACTTCGTATGGATCTGGCAGATGCGCGACTCGGTGACACCGAGCACATCCCCGATCTCGGCCAGGGTGAGGCCCTCGTAGTAGTACAGGGTGATCACGAGCCGCTCGCGCTCGGGGAGGCGGTTGATGGCGTCGCTGAGGAAGTAGCGGGTCTCCTGTTGTTCGAAGGAGCCACCCGGCTCGGTGGCCTTCGGATCCGACAGCAGATCCCCGAGCGTGGCGGAGCTGCGGTCCCCGGCATCGACGAGCTCATCGAGCGCGACGAAGCCGAGACCGGCGATCTCGCCCAGCTGGGTTTGCAGCGTCTCGAGCGGCAACCCCATGTGCGCGGCGAGTTCGTCCTCCGTCGCCGAGCGCTTCAGCCGGTGCTCGAGCTCGTCGAGCGAACGCTGGATCTCCCGGGCGCGAGCGCGCACCGAACGCGGCACCCAATCCAGTGCACGCAGCTCGTCGAGGATCGCCCCCTTGATGCGGTTGACCGCGTAGGTCTCGAACTTGATGTTGCGCTCGGGCTCGAACTTGTCGATGGCATCGATGAGTCCGAACATCCCGTAGGAGATCAGATCCGACTGCTCCACGCTGCGCGGAAGTCCCACCCCGACGCGCCCGGCCACGAACTTCACGAGGGGCGAGTAGTGGAGGATGAGCCCTTCGCGGGCACTCGGACTCCCCGACTTCTTGAACGTCGCCCAGAGACCGCCGATCTCCTGCGCTGTCGGTTCAGGCGCGCGGATGCGATCGCTCATAGGTGGCCTTGAGGTGGTGTCGGGATATGGCAGTGTAAGTCTGGGTAGTGGCCAGTTCAACGTGCCCCAGGAGTTCCTGAACCGTGCGCAGGTCGGCACCCCGCTCGAGGAGGTGGGTGGCGAAGGAGTGGCGCAGGGCATGGGGGTAGGTGCCGAGCCGCGAACGAGCGACCCGGCGCACCCCTCGAGAGTCGAGCGGACCACCGCGCGCTCCCAGCCAGAGCGCGTCCCCCGACTCGGCGACGACGAGGGACGGGCGGCCCGCGGCGAGGTACCGGTCGAGGGCGCTGCGGGCTTGGCCTGCCAGTGGCACCACTCGATCCTTGTCGCCCTTGCCCCGCACGCGCACGAGTTCGGTCTGGACATCTCGCACCCTGAGCCCGGCGAGCTCCGAAACCCGAAGGCCGGTGCCATACAGCACTTCGAGGATCGCACGGTCACGCAACGTGAGCGCGTCGCTCCCGTCGAGGCCGTCGAGCATCGCGGCGAGCGAGGTCGCACCCAACGCCCGGGGGAGCCGTGATGGCTTCTTGCGCGTGGGCAGGCCGATGGAGGGATCACCGGCCACGAGGTCGCGACGGGCGGCATCGCGGAAGAACGACCGCACCGCCGACACCTTTCGGGCGATCGAGGCCGCGGCAAACCCCCGGGTGCCGAGCTGCGCCTGCCAGCGGCGCACCGCCTGGCGATCGACACCGTGCAGCGTGGTGATGCCGAGGCGGTCGCAGAAGTCGAAGAACTGCGCCAGGTCGCGCCGGTAGGCCTGGCGGGTGTGAGCGGACAGGTTGCGCTCGGCGGCGGCGCGGCCCAGGAACTCCCCCACCGCCGGCTCCGCCCAACACGGAAGTGCAGGGATCGTCACCGCCCCATCGTCGCCGTCGCCCCGCCCGAGGTCAACGACCCGCCTGCGGCAATCTCAGAGCAGTGCCCGGGCCACCCGGATCATGGCGGGTCCCAACAGCACCACGAACAGCGCCGGGAAGATACACAGCACGAGCGGAAAGACGATCTTGACGGGGATCTTCATCGCGGTCTCTTCCGCCCGCTGACGGCGCTTCGTCCGCAGCTCCCCCGACTGGATGCGCAGCACCCGGGCCACCGGGAGACCGAACTGCTCGGCCTGCTGCAGGGCGAGCACGAAGTGGCGGAGCTCCTGGACATCGGTGCGACTGAGCAGCCGCTTCAGCGACTCGGTGCGGGGCACCCCGACCTTGATCTCGGCGAGCACCCGGGCGAGTTCTTCGGCCAGGGCACCGGTGCCGCTCGCCGCCACCCGGCTGAGGGCGGCGTCGAATCCCAGTCCCGCCTCCACGCTGATGGTGAGCTGATCGAGGGTGTCGGGCAGTTCGTGCAGGATCGTCTTCTGCCGCTCCCGCCCCCGAGCGTGGAGGATGACGTCGGGAACGGCGTATCCGACCGCCCACGCCACCACCGCGAGTCCGACCCGCGTCGGCACGTCGGCCCGCATCCCGGCGTATCCGGCGAGGGCCAGCATCGTTCCCAGTCCGACCTTGAGAGCCAGTGACCGCTCCAGGGTCCACGCCGGCGGCGATCCGGCGAGCCGGATCCTCTTGTCGAGTGCCTCCACCCAGCCGCGCGGGGTGACACGGCGCACCCGTCGCCCCATCGCCCGTACCGCGGGGAGGAGCAGCCGATCGCTGGCGCCCACCCTGAGATGAGCTTGCCGCTCGTCAAGGGTGATGCCCTGTCCCGATGCGGCCACCGCCGACCCCCGGCGCGACCCGCCCACCGACCAGGCAAGCAGGGGCAGAGACCCGACCACCAGGGCGGCACCGACGAAGACGTGCCAGGGAACGTCGAACATCAGAAGTCCACCCTGATGATCTTGCGGATCCACAGACCCCCGAGACCCATGAGCACGGCGGCGCCCCCGAGCATGACGAGCCCGATCGTGCTCGATGTGAGCTCGGCGAGGTAGTCGGGGCTGATCACGCCGATGAATCCCGCGATCACGATGGGAAGGGCAAACAGGATGTATGCCGAGATTCGGCCCTCGGCGCTCAACGCCTGGACCTGGCGTCGAATGAGGTTGCGGTCGCGGATCGTCCCGGCGACCGTGTCGAGGACCTCGGCGAGATTCCCGCCCACCTCGCGCTGGATCTCGATCGCCTCGACGACCCAGCCGAGATCCTCGTCGTCGAGCCGCCGCGTCATGGCGGTCATCGAATCCTCGATCGAACGGCCGAGGCGGTTCTCGACGACCACTCGGTTGAACTCGGTCGCGGTCGGCTCGGGTGCCTCGGTGGCGACGGTGGAGATCGCCTGCACGAGGCCATACCCGGCGCGCAGGCTCCCGGCGAGGGTCTGCAGGGTTCCTTCGAGCTGGTCGGCGAATGCCCGCCGGCGGCGCACGGCGAGGGTTCGCAGGACGAAGCGCGGGGCCAGAGCCGCCGCGCCACCGAGGATCACCGCTCCGACGAGGCCGGCCAGCACCAGACCGAGGGTCACACCGACCACGACGGCCGTGGCGGCCACCACCACGAACTCGCCGGGCCGCACCGCCAGTCCGGCGCGATCCAGGGCCGCATCGATCGCCCCAGCCCGCGAGCGCCGCGCCACCCCGTCGCCGATGAGCCGGACCCGGCTCCCGACGGCCGCCAGCAGGCCGGGGCGCTTCGGAGCGGCCACGAGGATCCCTTCGAGCGGCCGGAACTCGGACCCGTCCTCACCCGACCGCGAGGTGAGCCACAACGCGGCGACCGTGCCGAGGAACACGAAGGCGATCCCTGCAGGGAGCGTCCACGGCTGGTCGAAGCGCCCGGGTGCGGCCACGAGCACCTCGGCGGGACCGGGATCGACCATTCCGAATCCCGCCGGGGGCGCGCTCGGGGTGGCGCGTGCGGTGGCGGCTCCCGTGGCGAGATCGACCTGTTGCGATGCCGCCAGCACCCCGGAGGGACTGCGGACGAACACCTCGATCTCGATCAGCCCGGAGGCAGCGGTGGAGAAGGTCAAGCGATACCGGCCGGTGAGATCGAGAGCCACGGTGGTGTAGGCCGCGGCAAGCGCGTTGGCGTCGACCGCGGTGGTCACCTCTCCTCCGGAGAGGGTTTGCAGCGCCTCCGGGGACGCTTCCGGCGACTGGAGAGCCACGGCGCGCAGGTCGGCACCGGCGGCACCGACCGCAGCCAGGGCATCCTCGAGCGTCGCCGCGCTCACGGTGTCGGCGCCGTCGGAGAGGACCACCAGGATGTGGCGGGCGTCCGCGGCCTCGAACAGGCCCGAGGCGAAGACGACCGCGTCGTACAGCGAGGTCTCCCCGGCGGCACGCAGGCCGGTCAGGGCGGCGACGACCTCGTCATGGGTCGCCCCCATCGCGGTGAGCGGGGCCGGGTCGTCCCCGAACGAGACCACGGCCACCCGCGCCGATGAGGGCAGCCGGCCCACGAACGCCAGCGCCGCAGCCGCGGCGCGCTCGATGGGCTCCCCCGCCATGCTGCCCGACGCGTCCATCACCACGACCACCTCCATCGGGTCGCGCAGGGCGGCGTAGACCTCGGCGGTGACCCGGGTGCCGTCGACCACGACGGCGAAATCGTCGGCGTCGGGCTCGGCGGCCACCACGTCGGCCGGGAGCGAGATCGTCAGCGAGATCTCCGGGCGTGCCGACACGTCGACAGCCTCGACCTCGATGGCCTCCCCAGCCCAGGCCGCGCCCCCGGCCACCACGACTGCGACGACGACAGCGGCGAGGAGCCGTGCCGCGTTCACGCTGCCCGCTCCTTGTCGGTGGCGAACAGGTCGGCGGAGAGCGGCAAGCCTGCCTCCGCCAGCTTCTCGGCGAACTTGGGCCGAATACCCGTGGCGGTGACGCCGCCCACCACCTTGCCCTGGTCGTCGACTCCGCGCTTGTGGAAGCGGAACACGTCCTGCATCGTGATGATCTCGCCTTCCATCCCGACGACCTCGGTGATCTGGGTGATCCGCCGCGTTCCGTCGCTGAGGCGGCTCAGTTGCACGATCACGCCGATGGCCGATGAGATGTACTCCCTGACGGCGGAGACGGGGATGTCGAGGCCGGCCATCAGCACCATCGTCTCGAGTCGGCTCAGGGCGTCACGAGGTGAATTGGCGTGCAGGGTCGACATCGAGCCCTCGTGGCCGGTGTTCATCGCCTGGAGCATGTCGAGCGCTTCGGCGCCGCGGACCTCACCGACGATGATCCGGTCCGGCCGCATTCGCAGCGAGTTCCTCACCAGATCGCGGATGGTCACCTGGCCCCTCCCCTCGACATTGGGGGGGCGGCTCTCCAGCCGAACAACGTGCTCCTGGAGCAGCTGGAGCTCGACAGCATCTTCGATCGTGACGATCCGTTCGTCGCCGGGCACGAAGCCGGACATCACGTTGAGCAGCGTGGTCTTCCCGGTTCCGGTTCCACCCGAGATCAGGATGTTCAGCTTGCCGCGGACACAGTGGTCGAGCAGCGACGCCATTGCCGGGGTCAGCGTCTTCAGCGCGATCAGGTCGTCGACCCGGTATGGATCGGCAGCGAACTTGCGGATCGTCAGCGCCGGCCCGTCGACGGCGAGCGGTGGAATGATCGCGTTCACGCGTGACCCGTCGGGGAGCCGGGCATCCACCATCGGTGACGCCTCATCCACCCTCCGCCCGACGCTGGCCACGATGCGTTCGATCACCTGGCGGAGGTGCTCCTCGGTGGCGAAGCGGGCATTGGTCCGGCTGATCTTCCCGCCTCGCTCCACGAAGATCGGATTCGTCGAGTTCACCATGACTTCGGTGACCTCGCGATCCTGGAGGAACCGCTGGATCGGCCCGTACCCGAGGATGTCCTCGCTGATCTCCTCGGCGATGCGCTCACGCTCGGCGGGGCTCAACGGGATCTCGGTCTCGGACAGGAATCGCTCGAGCTCTCGCACCACCGCCGACCTGAGCTCGGCCTCTCCCAGCGTGGCATCGAGCGCCCGCGACTCCAGCTTGCCGTAGAGCGCCTCCTTCGCCTTGGTCTTGAAGTCGGCGAGCGGATCCGGCCCGCTTCGATAGGTGTCGATGAACTCGACGCCCGGCGTGTCCGGCTGCGCGGTGCCGGTGTCGAGAGCCTTGAGCCGCTCACTCAGTTTCATCAAGCGCTCCGTTTCAGGGGTTGGCGAGCCGGACTGACATGGGAATCGGTGAGGCGCTCGACGAGCTCCCAGACCTTTCGGGAGACGGGACACTTGGGATCGGAGAGGATGATGGGAACACCCTCGTTGAGGGTGACCGGAACCTGCTTGGACAGCGGGATCTCGAGATCGACGGCCAGCCCCGCCTGGGTGGCCACCTGGAGCATGCTCAGGCCGACACGGGCGTCGGCGCGATTGAGCAGGAAATGGCGCTTGGCCTTCTTCATCCCGAGCCGGTCGAACGCACGAATCACCTTGTTGAGGTGGCGGACACTGGGGACGTCCATGTCGGCGAGGAAGACAACATCGGTGGACAGATCCAGGGTCGCCAGCGTGTGCTCACTGAGACCCGCCGCGGTGTCGACGACCACGTGGTCGAACTCGGATGCCAGCAGGGTGATGATCTGCTGCACCACCTCGACGCTCACCATCTCGCCGCGATGGGGCTCATCGGGTGCGCACAGCACGTACAGGTCGGAGGCGTGGTGGGTCAGGAACACCTTGAGCGTGGTGATGTCGAGAGGCCCCGCTCCGGCGACGGCGTCGTAGATGGTGTGACGGGGCTTGAGGCCGAGCGCATAGGCCACGTCTCCGAATTGCAGGTCGAGATCCACGAGCACGACACCTCGGGGAGCCACCGAGGCCAGGCCGACGGCGAGGTTGGTGCTCAACACCGTCTTGCCGGCCCCGCCCTTGGGCGACAACACCGTCGTCACCTTGCCGCTGGAGACGGCGGTCTGACGCGGTGGCGCCATCGTCTCCCCTGCGGCGTGGCGCTCCGCCGCCACGAGGGCCCGGCCGATCGTGGCGCGAATGGTGTCGTCGTCCGACGTCTTGACGAGCAGGCCGCGCACCCCGGCGGCGAGAGCGGCATCGGTGTCGACGCCGCCGCTGTGCGCCACCACGACCTCGACGTCGGTGTCGGCGGCATCGATCGCCTGGGCCAGGCGGAGCAACACCTTGTCGACCAGTCCCGGGCCAAGGACCACGACGGCGGGCCGGGTCCACAGCACCGCGTCGATCCCGCCGGTCTCGGCGATCGGCTGGGTCCACAAGCGCAGCCGCTCGCGCACACCCTCGCCCAGCACGGCATGGATCCTCCGGGCCATGGCGTCGGTGCTCCCGACGAGAAGGATCGGCCTCATCGCAGATACACCGTCGACCGGGTCTGGATGGTGGAGGCGGCATCGACGACGTCCGGACCTTCCGCGGCCAGCCAGACGAAGCCATGCTCCGCGGTGAAGACGATCCGAGCCACCGCGTCGGCCGGCCCCGCCAGGGTGATCAGCAGGTTTCCGGTCGGAGCCAGCGCCGGAGCATCGCTGGGGAGATCCTCGGCCGCGGCGCGTGGCACCTGTTCGACCTGGACGCTCGTGACGAGCACCCGGTGCAGGATCACACCGGTCGATGCCGGGGATCGGACCGACGACCCGCTCCCGTCCTCGGAGGTGCCCAGGAAGATCTCGCCGGGATCGATCACCTCACCCGGGCCGAGCTGCGATGGTTCGAACGTGTTCAAGTCGAAGGGATCGAATGATGCGATCACTGCCACGACATCGCCCGGAACCAACTGACCGCCCAGGGCGCGCTCCGGCGAGAGGCTGATCGTCACCTCGAGGGTGTCGGGAGGAGCCTCGATGCGGGCCCGGGCCGAGAGGCTCTCCGCGGTGACGAACCGGGAGGCCACCACCTGCTCGCCGGGGACGAGGTCCGTGCCGACGACGAGGTCGGCAAGTGTGGACAGGTCCGAGACCCCGCCGTCGGCTCGCACCTTGAGGGGGACGCGCTCCACACGAACCGAGTCCGTCAGCAGGCTGGCCGGCATCCCCTGCGAGATCGGGCGGTCCACCACCAGCACCTCGACCAGCTCCTCTCCGGCGAGAGCCCGATCCTCGGCGCCGCGGACGTATCCGACCAGCAACAGGGTGCCGAGGGCGGCGACCGCAATGGCTCCGACGATGCCGATGGCTCTCCGCATGGCGACTCTCCTAATCCGTGAGCTTGACGATGACGATGCCGCGATCGGTGCCGCCGAGTTCTCCGTCGTGCACGACGCCCGTCGTGAAGTAGCCGGAGACGCACCGCTCGTCGCCGAGGCACGGGGCGAGCGCCTTGAACTGACCTCCGAAGTTGTATCCCGTGATGACGAACATGGCGAAGCCGGCAACGTGGTACTGACCGTTGCTCCCGGTGCCGGTGATGTCGTCGAAGATCGGCAGCGGCACCGCCGTTCCCAGCAGCGACCCGATGAAGCTCGCCGAGCAGCCATTGCTCGGCGAGGCGCCCGGATCGTCCACCACCCAGGCGCCCTGGGCCATCGAGGCCGCACAGGCTCCGGTGGTGGCGAGCCAGCCGAATCCGCCGGCGAGCCGGTTGTCGCCATCGGTGTCCTGACCGGCCTGGGCGTTGCACGACTCGGCGCTATTGCCGTCGTGGAAGAACAGCACCTCGAGGGGTCCGGGAAGCGTGGCCGCGCCGGGGAACTCACAGAGGGAGATGATCAGGGGAAGCACGTTGCGCATCGATGAGGGATACCCCCAGACCGCGGTGGCGTCGGCGTGCACCGTGGTGCCGTCGAATCCGATCACCTGGGCGAAGAAGGGTTCGAGAATCCGGCCTCCCGAGGCGGTGAGGGTGCCGGTGACCACCCTGACCCGCTTGGCGACGGCATCGAGGTCGAGGGCCTCGACGATCGCGTACCCATCACGGGCGTTGGCGTCGGCGAACGACTCCGCGATGACCCGGGCGGATGCCGGGTCACACGAGCCGACACCCAGCGCGCAATCCTCGGCGATGGCGAGCACCGCGGCATCGGCCCCGTTGCTGAGCTGGCGCCGCTCGTAGTACAGGGCACCGACGTCGACGGTGAGTCCGAGCATGCCGAACAGCACGACGACCGTGATCGCCATGAACACGCCGACCGCCCCCCGCTCGTCGCTCCAGGCGCCCGTCCCCGGACACCCCGGCCTCAGGTTTCGGCCGACGCGCAAGCCCGAGCTCGAAGGGCCCCGCGACCGGTGGACACGGACTCTCAGCCGCTGCATCGCATCACCGCCGTGGCGTCGAGCATGAAGTTGCGGGCGCCGAAGAAGGGGATGTCGATCGGGAACGGATAGGTGGCGGTGAGCTCGGTGGGGAATCCCGGCAGGCAGGCGGTGGCGCTCACCGACAGGCGGGTCGGATCCAGCGACGGCGCGGCATGGCGTGTCGCCTCGGCGGCGGCGGCGGCATCGCCGGTGATCGCCAGCACCCGGACACCCTCGCGACTGGCGTGGGTGAGGGTCACCTCGGCGTTGTACACCCTCCCGAACTCGATGATCCCGAACAGGATCATCGTGAGCAGGGTGAGCACCATGGCGAATTCCACGAGAGCGGCTCCATCTTCGCGTTGCATGGGGAGGTGCCTCCGTCGGATCTCCGGGCGGCCGGGCCGCCCGGAGATCGCGTCACGGAGTGTCACGGGGTGAGCGTGTCGGCGACGTTCTGGAAGATGTCGCGGACACCGCCTCCCAGGGCGGTGACGGCCAACAGCGCCACGACGGCGATGAGTGCGACCATCAGGCCGTACTCGACCATCGTCGCCCCCTCCTCACGATCCAACAGACGGTGCAGTACCTGCAGCACTTCCTGCCTCCTCCTAGTCCGATGGTCCTGCGCACTAGTCCCTTTGGGCCGAGCGGCCTAGCACGCGATGCCACCCTGGGCGTTCAGAGGGGTGGTGTCATGATGCAGACGCATCAATCGCCGGGTCGACCTCGGAGTGTGTGGGAGGGCCGCCCCATCCGTACCACCGGGCTGCCGCCACGGCCTCGAGTTGCGAGTGGACGTTGAGCTTGGTGAGCAGCGACTGCACCTGGTTGCGCACCGTGACCACCGAGACGAAATCGCGACGGGCGATGTCTGCCGGTCGCAGCCCGGCAACCAGGCCATCGAGCACCTCCCGTTCGCGGCGGGTCAGGTCGGCGAACCCGATGTGATCGAAGGGGCGGGGAGAGGCCCCGGGAGCACCCCCGGAGAACGCGGGCAGCCCGATCGATCCAACGGCGGCCTCGACCGCACGCTCGAAGTCGAGCGCCGCGCCATCTTCCGGCACGAAGTCCACCGCACCGGCGCGCGCCGCGATGCCGAGGGCGGACCGATCGAGAACCCCGTACACGATCACCCGGCAGCCGTGACGCGTCAACTCGGTGACGGTGGCGGCGAAATCGGGGACGGCGCGGGCGACGAGGGCGACACCCGGATGGGCGACGAGCTGCCGCACCGCCTCGGGCCGCACGACGCGCACGCGCAGCCCGGCCGACTGGAACACCGCAGCCATCGCCGCCCCGAACAGGGGACGCGAATCGACGACGGCGATCTCGAGCCCGGCACCGTCCGTCGGCGGCCGTGTGCGTGGCGTCATCTGGCGCTCCACCCTCCTGGTACCGGGTCTGTTTCGGCATTCGGGGCCGTGAAACTCAAACCCGTCCCGGGAAAACCCGGGATCCCTCGATCCGCACCGCCCCGCCCAGCTCGGCTCGCCCCAGCCAGGCCAGCAGGGAAGGCCCGGAGAGCCCGAGACGGTCCGCCAGTTCCTCCATGGCGAGGCCGGTCACCGGGATCACCGGATCCGCCGACGTTCGGCGCGCCACCGGGCCGATCACCAGCGCCAGCGCCTCGATGAGATCGGCGGCGCCCAGCACCGGGATGGCACCATCGCGGATGAGCAGATTGCAGCCCAGGGAGGACTCTCGATCGACGTCACCAGGGACGGCAAACACCTCGCGCCCCTGCTCTGCGGCACGGGCCGCAGTCACGAGCGCCCCGCCCGTGGCGGCAGCCTCGACCACGACGACCGCCCGACTCAACCCGGAGATGATCCGATTGCGCGGCGGAAATCGCCAGCCGTGCGGCGGCGTGCCCGGGGGATACTCGGTGACCACCGCGCCCGCGCCCTCCACCTCGGCGATGAGCCGAAGGTGCTCCCGCGGATACACGACGTCGGAACCGCATCCGAGCACTCCCACCGTGGCACCTCCGGCTTCGAGCGCGCCACGATGTGCCTCACCGTCGATGCCCCGGGCCAACCCCGAGCACAGCGCCCAACCGGCTTCGGCCACCGCCCGGCCGAAGGCCCGGGCGAGACTGCGGCCGTAGGCGGTGCTGCGCCGCGTGCCCACCACCGCCACCATCGGCGCCGGAGGCAGCGAGCCGCGGACGAATAGCACGTCGGGAGGATCGGCGATGACGGCGAGGAGTTCCGGGTACTCCGGGGCGCCGAGGTAGACCACTCGCGCCCCGGCATCGCGCAAAGCCGCTTCCCGACGGGCCGGTGAGCCCGCGGCGTCGGGGGCAATGCCCTCGATCTGGCCGCGCCGCACGGCACGCATCAATCCGGACGGACCGCCGTGGCGCCGGACGAGTTCACCGCGCCGCTCCGGATGCAGCCCGAGGAAGGCCACACCGAGCCGGGCATCGCTCACACCGGCGCTCGCAGCGAGAGCGCCTCGGCGACGTGGTCGCCGCCCACGGGTTCGCTTCCGTCGAGATCCGCGATGGTGCGCGCCACCCGCCGCACCCGATCCCACCCCCGGCCGGTGAGCCCCCATCGGTCGACGGCGGCGGCGAGAAGCGCCCGTGCCTCCTCCTCCCAAGCCATGGCGTCGAGGCGGTCGCGCCCGAGCTCACGGTTGAGAACGCCGCGATCCCGCTGGATGCGCCGGGCCTCCATGACCCGGACGCGCACCCCGGCCGACGACTCCCCGCCGACCGCGGAGAGCTCGGCCCCATCGAGCCGTGAGACGACCACCCGCAGGTCGAATCGGTCGAGGAACGGACCGGACAGCCGGGCGCGGTAGCGCTCGACCGCGGCGACCTGGCAGCGGCACGCGGTGCGCCCGTCGCCGAGGTGCCCGCACGGGCACGGGTTGCTCGCCGCCACCAGTTGGACCCGGCAGGGGAAGGCCACCGACACACCCTTGCGGGCCACGTGCACCTTGCCCTCCTCGATGGGTTGTCGGAGCATGTCGAGCAGGTGCCGGGGAAACTCGGCGAGTTCGTCGAGAAACAGCACACCGCGATCGGCGAGCGTGAGTTCGCCCGGTACCGGGACCCCGGAGCCGCCGCCGAGGATCGCCGCCGGAGTGGCGCTGTGGTGAGGACTGCGAAACGGCGGGCGCGGCCCCAGCGGGAGGGATCGCCCCGCGGCGGAATGCGCCTGGGCCACTTCGAGGGTCTCGGCGGGGGTGAGATCGGGCAACACCCCGGGAAGGGCGCGGGCGAGCATGGTCTTGCCGGCACCCGGGGATCCGATCAGCAGGAGATGATGCCCTCCCGCGGCGGCCACCTCGAGGGCCCGCCTCCCCACGGTCTGTCCGCGAATCGCGGCGAGATCGACGACCGGTGGGCCGGGGGCGCCGTTCGGGGGGATGATCGTGGTGCCGGCGTCGTCGCCGATGGCCACCGCCACCGCCTCGGCGAGACTGGCGACACCGCGCACATCGGCTCCCGACAGTGCCGCCTCCCCCGAGCCGTGGGCGCTGACCAGACAGCGCTCACCACGGGTGCGCGCCACCAGGCCGGCGGCGAGACCGCCCCGTGCCGGCCGCACCCCGCCATCGAGCGCCAGTTCGCCGAGCGCCACCACCTGGGAGGCCGTTGCCGGGATGCGCCCGGCCGCAATGAGGATTCCGAGGGCGATGGGGAGGTCGTAGGCGGATCCGGCCTTGGGGAGGTCCGCCGGAGCGAGGTTCACGGTGACGTGGCGGGCGGGAAACGGATGACCCGACGCCGCCATGGCCGACTTGACGCGTTCGCGGGCTTCCCGCACCGAGGCATCGGGGAGCCCGACGACGGCGAACAGGTGCTTCCCGGCACCCGATACGTGCGCCTCGACGCGAACCGGTCGGGGTTCCACGCCGACGAGGGCTGCCGAGGTCACCGCGGCGAACATGGCGGCAACCTATGGCGTGGCGATGCCCGCGCCTAGACCCCCGTCAGCGGCCGCGGAACTCGGGATCGCGCTTCTGGAGGAACGCCGCGGCTCCTTCGAAGAAGTCCTCCGAGGAAAGCAGGAGGGCCTGCGCCGTCTGTTCGTACGACAGGGCCTCCTCGAACGACATGTCGAACGACCGGCCCAGGCCCGCTTTGATGAACCGCTGTGCCAGAGGTGCCCCGGCGGCCAGTTCCTCGGCCAAGGTGGTGGCGGCCCCGTCCAGTTCGGCGGCGGGGACCACACGGGTGACGAGACCGAGGCGCTCGGCCTCGCCGACGTCGATCACCCGGCCGGTGAGCGCCAGTTCCATCGCCCGACCGAGGCCGATCCGACGCGGCAGCAGCCAGGTGCCACCGAAGTCCAGCGTCAGGCCGCGGCGCACGAAGATCTCGGAGAAGCGCGCCCGATCCGAGGCGACCAGGAGGTCGCACCCCAGTGCCAGGTTCAGCCCGGCACCGGCGGCGACACCATCGACCGCCGCCACGGTCGGCTTCGTGATGCGGTGGAGCGCAAGGGCGGCAGCGCTCACGCGATCGACCATGGCATACCCATCGATGACGGCCCCGGGCACGAAGTCGGAACCCAAGTCCGCCCCGGAACAGAAGTCGCCGTCGGCGCCCGCGATCACCAGGACCCGCTGCTCCGACGCCTCGAACTCGCCGAAGAGCTCGGCAAGGCGGCCCCACTGCCCCGTGGGGACCGCGTTGCGCCGACCGGGATTGCTGATGGTGAGGCGGCGAATCGAACCGGTGTCACGCACTTCGAACATGGCCGAGACACTACCCCCGGAGGGCGCGCAGCTCCATCGTCCTCGCTCGTACCATGGCGACATGGGCTTCAATCCGTTCCGGGTGCGCCGGCGTTCCACCGCGGACATCGTGCTCGTCGTGGTCACCTTGACGGTGGCCGCAGCCCTGGTCGTGTGGGCGGCCTTCTCCGGTTGAACTCGTTCGACGACGAGGTCGTCGTCCCCGTGCAGCCATACGCAGCCCGCAAGCGGTACCTCTGCCCCGGCTGCGACGGCTTCGTGGAGGTGGGCGACGGTCATGTCGTGGTGGTGCCCGAGCATCATCCCGATCTGCGCCGCCACTGGCATCGACCCTGCTGGCAACGGGAGCTGCGCCGCCGCCACGGCCGCTGACGGGGTGCGCCCTCCGGGCCTCACACGACGCCGGGTACCCAGCGGATGGTGATTCCGGAGCGATCGAACCGGACCGCCACGACATCGATGCGCCAGGGTCGGGGACGCACCGCCGCGGCCGCCTCCCGCATCCGACGCTCCTTCTCGGAGGTGAGTTGGATGAGCGGGTCCTCGCCGATCCGGGACTTCACCTCGACGGCGACGACCCGGCCACCGATCACGACGAGGAGGTCGATCTCGCCCTGCCCCGACCGGAGGTTGGACGCCACCAACCGCGCCCCACGACGACGGAGGAACCCCAGCGCGAGGCGTTCGCCGAGCCGGCCTAGATCTCGCCGGGATCCGGCGGCTTGAACTCGGGATGCTCGACTTCTTCGACGTTGACGTCGCGGAAGGTGAGCACTCGCACGCTCTTGAGGAAGCGTGCCGGCCGGTACATGTCCCATACCCACGCATCCTCGAGCTCGATCTCGAAGAACACCGAACCGCCGGCCTCGCGGGTCTTGAGGTCCACGCGATTGGCCAGGTAGAACCGGCGTTCGGTCTCGATCACGAAGCGGAACATCGGGAGGACGTCGTGATACTCCCGATAGATCTGCAGTTCGACGTCGGACTCGTAGCGCTCGAGATCTTCTTCGCTCACAGGGGCTCCTGGCAGGGATGGGGCCGGTAGATCACTCATGCTAGCCCCGGGGCCGTTCTGACGACTCGGCGTTCGCCCACGTTCTACCCCATGGAGACTGCCGTGCCTAGAGCCCTCCCCACCGCGACGGCGGCCACACCCGGAGGAACGCCCTCCCGATGATGTCGTCCACCGGCACGGTGCCGAACCGGCGACTGTCCTCGCTCTGGTTGCGATTGTCGCCCATCACGAAGACCTCGCCCTCGGGAACGGTCACCGGTCCGAACGCCGGCATCTGGGACCCGGGGCGAACATACGGCTCGTCGATCGCCACCCCATCGATGTAGACGGTGTTGCCGCGGATCTCGAGGGTCTCGCCCCCCGTCGCGATCACCCGCTTGATGAGGGCGGTGTCCGGCGTGCTCAGGCCGAGAGCCTCGCCGATGTTGCGCACCACGGCTCCGAGGAACGACTCACCGTCGTCGTCGGGGACCAGGGGGGAGTCGAAGACGATCACGTCACCCCGAGCCGGATCACCGAAGCGATAGGCGAGCTTATTGACCATGACCCGGTCGCCCTCGAGCAGGGTGTCGCGCATCGAAGCCGACGGGATGAAGAACGCCTGCACGAGAAACGTCTTGATGACGACCGCCACGACGAGAGCGACCACGATGAGGATCGGGAGCTCTTTCCAGAAGGACCGGGCGGCGTCCTTGCGAACGCCCCGGGCGCGGGCACCCTCACGGAGCCGGTCGAGGGAGTCCGGTTCCCCGAAGGGATCGGTGGCGGCGGCGTCGAAGCGGGATTCGTCCGGATTCACGAAGCGACGATACCGCTGCCGCGGGTTGCACCGCGGCGGATCGAGCCCATCGACTAGTCGCGCTTCTCCTTGATGCGGGTGGCCCGGCTGCCCACCCGGTCGCGCAAGTAGTAGAGCTTGGCACGCCGCACGTCGCCCTTTCGCACCACCTCGATCGAGGCGATGATCGGTGCGTGCACCGGGAAGATGCGTTCCACCCCGACACCGAACGACACCTTGCGCACCGTGAAGGTCTCGCGCAGGCCGCCCCCATCACGGGCGATGACATTGCCTTCGAACGTCTGGATGCGCTCGCGGCCGCCTTCGACGACGCGGACATTGACCTTGATGGTGTCCCCCGGCCCGAAGGGCGGGATGTCGTCGCGCAGGTACGCGCCTTCTACATGGTCGAGCGTGTTCATGGGAGCCGTCCTCAGCAGAGCGCACGGAAGGATGTCCGGCGGCGGCGGATGTTAGCGGCCGGATCCGTCTTCCGGGAAATCGGTGAGCAGGTCGGGGCGACGCTCCCTGGTGCGGCGCAGCCTCTGCTCGCGACGCCAGGCGGCGATGCGAGCGTGATCCCCCGAGAGCAGCACCTCGGGCACCGCCCAGCCGGCGAACTCCGCCGGTCGGGTGTACTGGGGTTCCTCGAGGAGCCCCTCACCACGGAAGCTCTCCTGCCGGGTCGATTCCGGGTTGCCGACCACTCCCGGAAGGAGACGGACGACGCCCTCGATGATGGCCAACGCCGCTGCCTCCCCGCCGGCGAGCACGAAGTCGCCGAGTGACACCTCCTCGTCGACGAGGTGCTCGGCGACCCGTTCGTCGATCCCCTCATAGCGCCCGCACACCAGGGTGAGCCGGGGCATCTCCGCCCAGCGGTCGAGGGTGGGCTGGCGCAAAGGCTCCCCGGCCGGCGACAGCAGCACGCGATGCGTCGCGGCGAGCGGTTCCAGCGCCCGCGCCAGCGGCTCGATCATCATCACCATGCCGGCACCGCCGCCGAACGGAGCATCATCGACCTGCCGGTAGGCCCCGAGACCATGGGCGCGCAGGTCGATCGGCTCCACCGCCACCACACCGTCGGCGATCGCCCGGCCGACGATGCCGACGCCGAGCGGCCCGGCGAAGAACTCGGGAAAGAGGGTGACGACGGCGATGCGCATTCCCTGAGGGTATCGTCGTCTCCATGCGCCGATTGCTCGCCGCGCTCGTGGTGCTGGCGTGGCCGGCGGCGCTCGCCACCCCGGCCTCCGCCTCCGTGGAAGGATCCTGCTCCCCCACGTTCAACGGTGTCCCCGTCGATCGTATCGATGGCCTGAGCAGCCCGCTCGAACTCGCCACGACCGACGCCCTCGTGTTCTCCGGGACGATGGAGAGCGGCACGACGACGGCCCGCGTGTCGATCGTCGCCGGCCCCGTCGAAATCGACTCGGCGGCCACGGCCTACGCCACTCCTGCCACCGGGTTCTCCGCGACCATCGATCTCGGAGGACTGAGCCCGTACGCGGTGGGGCTCTATCGAATCCGCGGCGAGGCCGATGGGTGCACTGCCGAGGCATGGATGCGGATCACCGGCCGCTTCCCCCTTGCCACCCTTGCCGGGCTCACCGGTGCCGGAGTGGCCGTCGCCGGCCTCGCCGGGCAACTCGGCGCCATCGCCTCACGCCGCCGGTTCACCGGAGTCGGCGCCGCCCTCGCCGGAATCCTCACCGGAACCGGCGCCGCGGTGACGGCGCAGCAGTTCGGGGTGCTCCAGCCCTCGTATCCCGCACTCGGAGCCTGCATCGCCATCGCCGCGCTCACGGGGTTCGCCGTGGCCCGCCTCCTCGGCAGCGCTGCCCGGGAGAGGCGGCGCACCCGCCGGCGACTCCGCATCGCCTCCACGACCGAAACGACGCCGTCCGTGCCCGTGGTGACGGGACCGGCCGCCGACCGGACCGCCCCCCCGGAGCCGGCGCCCCAACCTCCGCCCGAGCCCGTGGCCGCACCCTATTGGGGATACGTGCTTTCCGATGTCGACGTCTTCGACATGACCGATCACACCCGGATCGTGGGTGTGCTGCACCCCGGCACCTGGTATCTGGTCAAACGCGAAGTCGGCCCGTGGGTCCACATCGCCGCCGGGCCCGGCCTCGATGGCTGGGCAGCCCGCCACGCCCTCAATCGCCAGGGTTGAGCCTCAAGGCGGCGCAGCGATCACCCGACACCTATTCCATGGAGTCGGCGTTTCCCCGCGTGAGCCTCGCCGCGGCATGCCTGGCGCTGGTGGCGTCCGGCTGCGCCACCGGGAGCACGGCCCCCGGTGACGCAACCGGCCCTGCCGACGTTGCTCCGATCACGACGTCGACCACGACCGCCGTGCCGGTGGAGGCCTTCGCTCTCCCCGACGCGACGGCACGCCCCCTGACGAGTGCCGACCTGGCGGCGATGCTCCCCGGGGGGGAGGCGGTGGTGGTGACCAACCCCGACCTCATCACCCGGAGCCTCGCCGACACGGACGATGCTGCTGCCGACGTCCTGGGGTTCCGACGCGAGGTGGGCGTGATGACCTCGATGGACGCCGAGTCGGGCACCGCCCACGTCTGGATCGACCTCCTCGCCGACGCCGAGGCCGCCCATGGATATCTCCTCGACACGGCGGGCGACATCATCAAACGGACGGGAGGCACCCATGCCCCGGACGCCGCGGCGCGAGCCGCCACCGAGTTCCCGATCCGTGTCGGCGAGGAGTCGATCGGCCTGCTCATCGATCTCGATGCGGGGGCGATGAGCGAGACGGCCGTGTTGTTCCGGCTCGGCCGCCTCGTCGTGTACGCCGCGCTGGAACACCCCGATGGCACCGACCTGCGTGTGCCCCTGCAGTACCTCGCCGAGGATGTCCAGGAGCGAGCCATCGCCACGCTGGCCTCCACCCCCGTCACCACGGAGGCGCCCGAACGGCCCAGCTACCGATTCGAGACCACGATCACCGTCGCGGGCGCCACCGACACCAGGCTCCTCGAGCGAACCGGTGTCGTCGCCGGCACGGACCTGCGGTGCCGGGTGCGCACGGTCGAGCCCGAGGGGGAGGTCACCGTGGACCTGGCCATGGTGTCGGGAGTGCTCACCTACGCCGGCGACGACGCCACCTGGCGCACCGCAGGGGCCGGGGACCTGGCAGTGCGATCGATGGCCGCGGGATGCGCCTCGTGGCCGCTCGACGCATCCGCCGCGGGCCTCGACGCGCTCATGGGAGCGTCCTCCGTCCGGCATCGCATCAACGACGTCAACGCACTGGGGTTCAGCCCGGATCCGGCGGCCCTCGGACCGGTTCTCGGCAGCACGCTCGAAGGTGTCGTGGTGGACAGCTTCTCGTTCTGGGTGGCCGAAGGCACGACCTGGGTGGTCGAGGTCGGCTTCAGCGTCACCGGCGATGCCGCGGTCCTCGCCGCATCGCTTCCACCGGCGTGGAGCGCCCTCGGGACGATCCGGCTGGTCGTCCGTCATCGGGTGTTCGATCTCGACGCCATCGACCCGGCGGTCGTGACGGCCGGTATCACCACGCTCCCCTGACGCAGCCGCGGCCGGGCCCATGCGCGACTTCGGTACGATGGCGCCGTCATGGCGCGTCAGCAGGCGACTCCCCCCACCCGCATCGGGCTGATGGGGTTTGGCGGGATCGGGCGCAACGTCTTCCGTCAGGTGGCGAACCGGTCCGACATCGAAGTGGCCGCCATCGTCGACATCGCGGATCCGGCCGCACTCGCCTATCTGCTCGAGTACGACACGATCTTCGGACGCTATCCGGAGGATGTCGGCTTCACCGACGGGCACCTCGTCATCGGCGATCGACGCGTGAAGATGCTCGCGGACCGCGACCCCGGCGACACCGATTGGGCCTCTCTGGGCGTCGACATCGTGGTCCAGGCGACCCGCAAACATCGCACGAAGGCGGAGTGCGCCCGGCACCTGGCACGCGGCGCCAAGCGGGTGATCCTCGCCTCGACGCCAGAGCACCCCGGAGACATGGACACGGTGATCATGGGTGCCAACGATCACCTTCTCAGTCCCGACGACCGTCTGGTGGCATTGGGCTCGAACACGTCCAACGCGCTCGCGCCCATCCTCAAGATCCTCGACGGCCGCTACGGCATCGAGCGTGCCATGTTCACGGTGGTTCACGCCTACACGAACGAGCAGCGCCTTGCCGACGTCCCGGGTGGTGAGTTCCGCACCAGTCGTGCCGCCGCCGAGAACATCATTCCGACGACCACGAACTCGGTGGAGATCATCGAGCTCGTGCTCCCGGAACTCACCGGGAAGCTCGCCGGCATGGCTCTCAACGTCCCGGTGGCCGATGGCTCGAACGTCGACCTGGTGGCGTTCCTGAAGACCCCGACGGACAAGGCCGCCGTGAACGCCGCCATCCGGGAGGCTGCTGCCACCTCGACGGTCATCGAATACACCGAGGATCCTGTCGTGTCGAGTGACGTGATCGGCAACACCCACTCGGCGGTGTGGGATGGGCTGGCGACGATGATGCCCGACCCCACCATGCTCAAATGCATCACCTGGTTCGACAATGGGTGGGGCTACGCCGCTCGCGTGGTCGACGCCATCGGTCTGCTCGCCGGATTCGAGGGAGGCAACCGATGAGGGTGGCGATCAACGGCTTTGGGCGGATCGGCAGGTCGGTGTTTCGGGTCATCACCCAGCGAGATCGCGGCATCGAGATCGTCGCCATCAACGACCTCGCCTCCGACGAGATGGAGGCCTACCTCCTCAAGTTCGACACGGTGATGGGCGTGTTCCCGGGCGAGGTGAAGGTCGTCGACCACCACCTCATCGCCGGCGGCCAGAAGGTCCGTCTGCTCACCGAGAAGGATCCCGCAGCCCTTCCCTGGGCGGAGCTCGAGGTCGACGTGGTCATCGAGTCGACCGGCGCCTTCCGGGACCGGGCATCGGTGAGCAAGCACCTCACCGCAGGCGCCAAACGGGTGATCCTCACCGTGCCGCCCAAGGACGCCCTCGACGCCACCATCGTGCTCGGCGTCAACGACGCCGATCTGGGCCCCGAGGATCTCCTCATCTCCAATGCCTCGTGCACCACGAACTGCCTCGCCCCGGTGGCCAAGGTCCTCGACGAGGCATTCGGGATCAAGCGCGGGGTGATGACGACGGTGCACGCCTACACCAACGACCAGCGCCTCGCCGACGTCCCCCACAAGGACTTCCGCCGCAGCCGCGCCGCCACCGAGAACATCATCCCCACCTCGACCGGCGCCGCCAAGGCCGTTGCCGAAGTCCTCCCCAAGCTGAAGGGCCGCCTCGACGGTATGGCGATGCGGGTGCCCGTGCCCGACGGATCGACCGTCGACCTCGTCGTGGAACTCGAGCGGGCCGTGACCGCCGACGAGGTCAACGCGGCGATTCGTCGCGCCGCCGAGGGTCCGTTCGCCGGCATCATCGAGTACTCGCAGGACCACCTCGTCTCGAGCGATGTGATTGGCAACCCCCACTCGTCGATCTTCGATGCCCACTCCACCATCGTCCTGGGCGGGACCATGGTGAAGGTCCTGGCCTGGTACGACAACGAATGGGGATACTCGAACCGAGTCGTCGATCTCATCGAGCGCATCGCCCGGTTCTAGGAGCGATCCGACTCGGCCGGCCGGCACGAGTAGCGACCCGGCCGGCGGTAGCCTCCCCAGCTACTCGCAACCATCGGGAGGGGCCCATGTTCGGACTGCGCCTGCACCGCACCGTCGCCGTGTTGGCCGTCGCCGTGCTCGCCGTGGTGTCGGCGTGCGGAGACGACGACGCCACCGAGACCACCACCGCCACGACCACTGCCACGACCACTGCCACGACCACGGTCACGACCACGGTCACGACGGGGGTGTCGGTGACCACCGTTGCCGGTGGCGCCACCATCACCGTGGCGAACTTCCAGTTCACGCCCGCCGACGTGGAGATCACCGTCGGCCAGACGGTGACCTTCGTCTTCACCGGCGGAACCCACACGGCGAGTGCCGTCGATGGATCCTGGTCGTCGGGGGAGAAGTCGTCCGGTGACACCTTCGAGATCAGCTTCGACCAGCCCGGCACCTACGACTTCGTCTGCCAGATCCACGGATCCATGCAGGGAACGATCACCGTCACCGGCTGAGCCGGTGACGCCGGCACACGGCTGAGCCGAAGAGAAGATTCAGAACAGACCGCCGGGATCCCTGATCTCGATGCGACCCTGTTCGGGATCACCCACGAAGGCTCCGACGAAGGGCACGAGCACCTCGGTGCCGCCCGGGGTGGTCACCACGAGGCGGTCTTGGCCGACGCCGGTGTCCACGGCGGTGATCGTTCCCAGCACGGCCCCATCCGGGGCCACCGCGGTGATCCCGATGAGGTCCTCGGCCCAGTACTCGCCGCCACCCAGCGGTGGCCGAGCGAAGGCCGGCATCGAGATCGACGTCCCCCGCAACGCCTCGGCCGCCTCCCGCGAATCGATGCCGACGAACTGCACCACCGCACCGCGGTCGCGGTACCGACTGGAGGCGGCAATGACGAATTCGCGGCCATCGTCACTGGAGACCACGGTGCCCGGGGACAGTCGATCGAGCTCCACCTCGGGGACGATCGTGATCCCTCCGCGCAGGCCGTGAGGTCTGCCGATCCGGCCGATCCGCACCAGCCCGTCGGTGCTCACCTCAATCGATGAACTCGACCCGGGCCTGCAGCCCTTCCTCGTCGGCTGCGGCCTGGGCGAGCACCCGGATCGCCTTCGCCACCCGCCCGCGACGACCGATCACCCGGCCCATGTCCCCTTTGGCGGCACGCACTTCGGCGATCACCTCGTCGGGTCCCTCCTCGACGATCGTGACCGTCACCTCGTCGGGGTTCTCGACGATCTCCTTCGAGATGTACTCGACCACGCGCTGGACGATTTCGCCTCTCACGGTGTCTCCTCGGAGAGTTCCGCAGCGGTCTCGACGACGTCGGCCGCGGTCTCCTCGACCACCTCGATGACGGCCGCAAGCGGCTTGGCCGCGAGCGACTCGGCCGCCGGGGCCGCCTCGCCGACGACATGGACGTTCTGCGGGCGCTTCGGAGCGACCGGCCTGGCACCGCCGCGTGCGATCTCGATCAGCTTCTTGGCCTGCGGGGAGGGCTGCGCACCCACGGACAGCCAGTAGGCGGCCCGCTCGGTGTCGATTTCCACCAGCGACGGCTCCTGGCGCGGATCGTATCGCCCGATCTGCTCGATGTAGCGGCCGTCACGCGGGCCGCGCGAGTCGGCCACGACCACCCGGTAGGAGGGCTGCCGCTTCTTCCCGATTCGCGTCAGGCGGATCTTCACCGCCATGGGTCACCTCTTCCTCGTTCGCCTCGCCCCGGGCATTGCGAGCCCCGGTATCGGGCTCTTTCCCTCGGCCAAGGCCTTCATCAGCTTCTGTGTCTCGCCGAATTGCCGCAGCAGGCCGTTCACGTCATGGGGGGAGGTTCCCGACCCAGTGGCGATGCGCCGCTTGCGGCTTCCGTCGATGATCTTTGGATTCCGCCGCTCGTCCGGGGTCATCGATCTGATGATCGCCTCTACCCGTCCGAGGTCGGCGTCGGACACCCCGGCCTTCAACGAGGCCGTGGTGGCGCCCGGCAGCATACCAAGCAACTGTCCCATCCCGCCCATCCGGCGCAATTGCTGGAACTGGCCGAGGAAGTCCTCGAGGGTGAATGACACCGTGCGCAGCTTCTCGGCGGCCGCTGCCGCCTCGGCCGCGTCGAAGCTGGCCTCGGCCTTTTCGATGAGTGTCATCACATCACCCATCCCCAGGATGCGTGAAGCCATGCGCTGGGGATGGAATACCTCGAGGTCTCCCGATCCCTCCCCCACGCCCACGAACTTGATGGGGCGACCGGTGACCTCGCGAGCCGAGATGGCGGCGCCCCCGCGGGCATCACCGTCGAGTTTGGTGAACACGAGACCGGTCACCTCCGCCCGTTCGAGGAACCCCCTGGCCACGGCGACGGCGTCCTGGCCGGTCATGGCATCGAGGACGAGGAGTACCTCATGCGGCTCCGCCGCCTTGCGCACCGCCGCCAGCTCGGACATGAGGACATCGTCGATCTGAAGCCGTCCGGCGGTGTCGATGACGATCGCATCGAGGCCTTCGTCGATGGCGCGCTTGCGGGCCTCGCGGACGAGGCGCTCCGGCTTTCCCCTCCGGTCGGCATGCACCGGCACTCCGATCCGAGCACCGAGGACCTCGAGCTGATCGATGGCAGCCGGGCGCTGCAGGTCGGCAGCGACGAGCAGAGGGTGCTTCCCCTGGGCTCTGAGGCGTTCGGCGAGTTTGGCGGCCGTGGTGGTCTTTCCCGATCCTTGGAGACCGGCGATGAGGACGACGAGGGGCGGGCGGGGAGCGACCGCGAGCGGGACGGCATCGCGGCCCAGGGTGGTCACCAGCTCGTCGTGGACGATCTTCACCACCTGCTGGCCGGGGGTGAGGCTCGACCGCACCTCGGTGCCGACGGTGCGGGCACGCACCCGATCGAGGAACCGCTTCACCACCTCGACGTGAACGTCTGCCTCGAGCAGGGCGAGGCGCACCTCGCCGAGCGCGGCAGCGACGTCGGCCTCGGACAGCCGGCCCTTGCCGCGCAGGCGCTCGAACACGGCTCCTAGGCGAGTGGTGAGACTGTCGAACATCGCGCCGCAGGCTAGGGGGCGCGGTGCGGTGGGGCGACGGCGGACTGCAATTCGCAATTCGCAATTCGCCAGACGCGTCGAGACGCCATCCACGCCTTCTGACGAATTGCGAATTGCGCCTGAGCAGAAGGCCGCCACCAGGCGGCCGACACGCGGCCGACCCCTCACTACCCTCCCTCCATACCTCCCGGGGAGCGCTCATGAGCCTGACCGTCCTCGATCACCCCCTCGCCAAGCACTATCTGACCGTCCTGCGCGACAAGGGCACCATGCCGGAGGAGTTCCGGTCGGCGGCACGCCGGTTGTGCTACTTCCTCACCCTCGAGGCAACCCGCGACCTGCCGGTGAACGAACGCCCGGTGGAGACCCCACTCGAGGCGACGACGGGATTCGAGACCTCGAAGGTCGTGGCCATCGCGGTGTTGCGCGCCGGACTGGGGCTGCTCGACGCGGTCATCGATCTCATCCCCTATGTCAAGGTCGGTTTTGCCGGCGTGCAGCGCAACGAGGAGACCGCCGAGCCGATCGAGTACTACTTCAAACCCCCCGACCTCGAGCGCGCCACGGTGCTCGTTCTGGAACCGATGCTGGCCACCGGCGGCTCGCTGTCGTGGGCGATCGGCAAGGCCAAGGCCTCCGGGGCGAGTCGGATCACGGCACTGTGCGTCGTGGCGGCCCCGAAGGGCGTCGCCCGCATCGAACGCGAGCACCCCGACGTCCGCATCGTGGTGGCCGCCCTCGACCGCGATCTCAACGATCACTTCTACATCCGTCCGGGTCTGGGCGACATGGGCGACCGGCTGTTCGGCACGACATGACGGTGTTCCAGGAGCGCGTCGCCGACGTCCTGGAGCGCCTCGCGCCAGGCGAGGTCGTCACCTATGGCGAGGTGGCGGCGGAGGCCGGATATCCGGGGGCAGGGCGCGCCGTGGGCCGGCTCCTGGCTGCGTCGCACGGCGAGTATCCGTGGTGGCGGGTGGTGGCGGCGGGAGGGAGGCTCGTTCCCGGCGCCGAGCGCGAGCAGGCGCGGCGACTCCGGGCTGAGGGTATTCGCGTCGAAGGCTCCCGCGTGGGCACAATGGCCCGAAGATGAACGTCGTCGAATCGATCGAACGCAAGCGCGACGGACACGCCCTGGCTGCCGAGGAGATTCGCGCGCTCATCGCCGGATACACCGCCGATGCCATCCCGGATTACCAGATGTCAGCCCTGCTCATGGCGATCCTGCTGCGCGGCCTCTCCGCCGATGAGCTGGCGGTGTGGACCGATGCCATGCTCCATTCCGGCGACGTCCTCGACTTCTCCCACATCGCCGCCCCCAAGGTCGACAAGCACTCCACCGGAGGCGTCGGCGACAAGGTGAGCATCCCGCTCGTGCCGATGGTTGCCGCCTGCGGCGTGGCGATCCCGATGATCAGCGGCCGGGGACTCGGTCACACCGGCGGCACCCTCGACAAGCTGGAGTCGATCCCCGGGTTTCGCACCGCACTCGATCCCGCGGAGTTCACCCGCCTCCTCGAACGCACCGGATTGGTGCTCGCCGGCCAATCGGAGACCCTCGTCCCCGCCGACCGCCGCATCTACGCCTTGCGCGACGTCACCGGAACGGTCCCCTCGATCCCGTTGATCGCCTCGTCGATCATGTCGAAGAAGCTGGCCGAAGGGCTCGACGCCCTCGTGCTCGACGTGAAGGTCGGCAGTGGGGCATTCATGCGAGACATCGTCCGGGCCCGCGAGCTCGCCCGAACGATGGTCGGCATCGGTGCCGCCCATGGCACCGCGGTGACCGCCCTCATCACCGACATGAGCCAACCGCTCGGCCGCGCCGTCGGCAACGCCAACGAGATCGCCGAGTCGCTCGAGGTGCTGCGCGGCGGCGGCCCCGCCGATCTCGTGGAGATCACCCACCAGTTGGGGGTTGCCATGCTCCTCGCCGGCGGGGTCGCTCCCGACCCCGACGCCGCCCAACGCATGCTGCACGCCGCAGTGGCCAGCGGCAACGCCTTTGCCAAGTTCGAGGAAGTGGTGATCGCCCAGGGAGGCGACCCCGCCGTGCTCCACGATCCTTCGCTGCTGCCGAGCGCCCCGGAGGAAGCCGTGGTGACCGCACCCCGAGATGGCATCGTGCAGCGATGCGATGCCCTGCTGCTCGGCGTCGCCGCAGTGCGACTCGGGGCGGGCCGCATGACCAAGGAAGAGGCCGTGGATCCGGGTGTCGGATTCATCGTGTGTGTCAAGGTCGGCGATGTCGTGTCCGCCGGGGATCCGCTGATCCGCATCCGGTGGCGCCACCCCGGGCGCCTCGCCGAGGCGCGATCGCTGGTGGACCACGCCATCGTCCTCGGCGACACCGCGGCCTTTCCCCCTCCCCTCGTCCATGAGCGGGTGGTATGACGTACCAGGCCATCACCCGGGCGGCGGCGGCCATTGCGGACCGCACGGGCCGCCAGTCGCATCGTGTCGCCGTGGTGCTCGGCTCCGGGCTGTCGGGCTACGCCGGATCGTTGTCCGGGGCCACGACGATCGCCTACGAGGACATCCCGGGATTCCCGGTGCCGCGGGTGGAGGGCCATGCCGGCTCGCTCCATTCGGTGGACCTCGGAGGGCCGGTCATGATCCTGGCGGGCCGGGTGCACACCTACGAGGGCTGGGAGCTTCCCGATGTCGTCTTTGCGGTGCGAACGGCAGTCGCCTCGGGTTGCGGCATCGTGGTGCTGACGAATGCCGCCGGAGGCGCCGGCGACGGCATGGCTCCGGGAGACCTCGTCCTGATCCGCGACCACCTCAATCTCACCGGGCGCACCCCGCTCCTCGGGCCCAACGATGATCGCCTCGGCCCGCGCTTTCCCGACATGTCGGAGGTCTACTCGGCCGAACTCCGCCGCAGGGCCCAACGGGTGGGGGAACGCGTCGGCGTTCCGCTGCGCGAGGGTGTGTATGCCTGGTTCCTCGGCCCGTCCTACGAGACGCCTGCCGAGGTGCAGATGGCGCGACGCCTCGGTGCCGACCTCGTCGGCATGTCGTCCGTGCCCGAGGCGGTGGCCGTACGCCACATGGGGGCCCGAGTCCTCGGGCTGTCACTCGTCACCAACCTCGCCGCCGGCATCTCCCCCACTCCGTTGAGCCACGAAGAGGTCACCGCCACGGCCGCGGCGGCCCGGGAGAGGTTCCACCGGCTCTTCGACGCGCTGCTCCCCGAGCTCGCCGGGGGCTGAGCTCGACGGCGACCCACCACGAGACCGGCCCTAACATCGCCCCGCCAACGAGGAGGGTCATGAAGATCGCCGTCTGCGTGAAGCAGATACCGGATCCGGCAACGCCCTATGCCCTCGATCCCATCACCCATTTCGTGGTGCGACCCGCCGAGCAGGTGCTCGACGACACCGACCGCTACGGGATCGAGCTCGGGCTCCAACTCGCCGAGGCCAGCGGTGGCACCGTCACCCTCGTCTCGATGAGCCCGGTGGGGAACCTGCAGGGCATCCGCCAGGCGCTGGCGATGGGGGCGGACAAGGCGGTGGTGGTGAACGACCCCGCCCTGCGCGGCTCGGGAGCCCTCGTCACGGCCCGCGTGCTCGCCGCCGCCATCGCCCGTGAAGAGGCCGACCTCGTGATCACCGGTACCGAATCGACCGATGGGTATGCCGGAGTGGTCCCGCAGATGATCGCCGAATTGCTCGACCTGCCCGCGCTCACCTTCGCCCGCAAGGTCACCCTCGAGGGCACCACCCTCAAAGTGGAACGCCAGACTGCCGGCGGCTACGACGAGGTGGAAGCCACACTGCCCGCCCTGATCTCGGTGACCTCCGGCGCCGTCGAACCGCGGTACCCGACCTTCAAGGGGATCATGCAGGCGAAGCAGAAGCCGGTCGACCAGCCCACCGCCGCCGATCTCGGTCTCGAGCCCGCCACGGTGGGGGCAGCCGGCTCGGGACAGGTCATCAGCGAGGTGCGCCCGGCCCCGGAGCGCTCGGGCGGCGTCAAGATCAAGGATGAGGGCGAGGCCCACCTCGAGATCGTGAAGCTCCTCGAACGGGCCAAGGTGATCTGACATGACATGGTTTGTCTACGCAGAAGAGTCGGGCGGCAAGGCATCGACGATCTCACTCGAGATGCTCACCAAGGCGCGCGGCCTCGGTGGTGACGTGGCCGCCTTTGCGGTCGGTACGGCGTCGGAGTCGTGGTTCGCCGCCCTCGGGGCCCATGGCGCGGCCACGGTGCACCACCTCGATCCGGGTGACGCCCTGCCATCGGCGGCAGCCGCCGCCGCACTCGGCACCCTCGTCGGACCCGGTGACACCGTCCTGTTCGGACTCACCCCGAACGACCGAGACGTCGCCGGACGTTTCGCCGCACGCACCGGCGCCGCGGTGCTCTCGAACGCCATCGACATTCGGGTCGCCGGCGCCACCATCACGGTCGTCAATGAGATCCTGGGCGGCACCATGCTGGTCGAGACTGCGTTCAGCGGCCCCGGGCCGCACGTGATCGTGGCGCGGCCGAAGTCGTTCGCCGCCGAGCCGGGCGCCGCGGCCACACCCGCAGTCCGCCCCGTCACGGTGCCCGACGGCGGCCGCTCCACCAGCGCCCGAATCGTGGCCCGCCACAGCGAGACATCACAGGGGCCATCGCTTGCCGACGCGGCCGTGATCGTGAGCGGCGGGCGCGGCATGGGGAGCGCCGAGAAGTTCCGCCTCGTCGACGACCTCGCCCGTCTGCTCGGCGCCGCAGTCGGCGCCACCCGTGCCGTTGTCGATTCGGGCTGGGTGCCCTATTCGATGCAGGTCGGCCAGACGGGCAAGACGGTGAAGCCGGCCGTCTACGTCGCCTGCGGCATCAGCGGGGCCATGCAGCATCTGGTGGGCATGAAGGACTCGGCGACGATCATCGCCATCAACAAGGACGAGGAGGCTCCGATCTTCGGCATCGCCGACCTCGGCATCGTCGGCGACGTGCACCAGGTGCTCCCCAAGCTGATCGCGGCACTGCAGGCTCGATAGCCCCCGGCCACGGCCGCGGCAGCACCGAGCCGGTCACGCCCCCGTGGCGGTCAGCGGCGGCGGGTGTCGATGAGGTGGGGACCGCCGGTGATCATGTCACGCGGCACCGGCTCCGGCAGGAGCAGCGAGGTCACGATGACGATGGCGGCCAGCCCGGCGACGATCCACCAGATCGCGGTGGCATCGAGGATCGAGGCGGCGGCGGCGAAGTAGACCGCCAGGGCGATCACCGCCCATCCGATCTTCACGAGGACCCGGTATCCGGTGGTGATCTTCCAGTCGGGCACGCGGGTGGTTTGAGTGGTCACCACACCCTATCGGCGCCCCGTCGCCGGATGTGAAGAGGGCTTTTCGCGAACCGAGGGCGTCTAGCGGAGCTTGAACCCGAAGGGGATGAGTTCGGCGAGGGTGTGGACCCGGTACCCGTCGGGGGCATCCACCACCACCCGCTTCACGTCGAATTCGACCATGAGCTGACGGCAGTTGCCGCACGGATACCCGGCCTCGGTGGCATCGATGCAGGCCACGGCGATGGTGTCGATCGACCGCACGCCGGCGGAAACCGCCCGGGTGATGGCCGAACCCTCGGCGCAGATCCCCGATCCGTAGGCGCTGTTCTCCACGTTCGCACCCGTGTAGCGGGTGCCATCGGCGGCCACCGCGACCGCCCCCACCCGAAACCGCGAGAAGGGGGCATAGGCGTGCTGGGCGGCAGTGCGTGCCTCGGCAACGAGTTCGGCGTCGGTCATCGGTCCTCCAGCAGCGAGTCGACGAACTCGCCGGGGACGAAGTCTCGCAGATCGGCGGGGGACTCACCGACGCCGACGAGCTTGATGGGAACCCCGAGCTCGCGCTCGACGGCGAGGGCGATGCCACCCCGGGCGGTACCGTCGAGCTTGGAGATGACGACCCCGGTCACGCCGGCAGACCGGCCGAACGCCCGGGCCTGCGCCAGGCCGTTCTGTCCCGTGGTCCCGTCGATCACGAGCAGCACCTCTCCAGGAGGAGGGCCGTCCCTCCCGAGCACCCTCACGATCTTGCCGAGCTCGTCCATGAGATTGCGCTTGTCGTGTAGGCGTCCTGCGGTGTCCACGATGAGCACCGTCGCTCCCCGCGCCCGCGCCGCGGCGAGGGCGTCGTGGGCCACCGATGCCGGGTCTGCGCCGGGGCTCCCCGAGATCACCTCGATCCCGAGCCGCTCTCCCCAGGCCTCCAGCTGATCGGCCGCTGCCGCCCGGAAGGTGTCGGCGGCGCCCAGGATCACGCGATGGCCCCGTGCGGCGAGGCGCGCCCCCAGTTTGGCGATGGTCGTGGTCTTGCCCGACCCGTTCACTCCGACCACGACGACGACAGCCGGCGAGCCCTCCAGCCTGAGGGATCGGTCCGTCGATCCGAACGCGGCCACCATCTCGGATCGGAGCACGCGCCGTGCCTCCTCGGCATCGCTCACGCCGCGGGAGCGCACCGCCTCGACGAGCGCCGTTGCCGTGGCGACACCGACATCGGCGGCGAGCAGTGTCTCCTCGAGGGCGTCCCACGTCCCCGCGGCGAGACCAGTGCCGAACACGGCGGCGATGCGCTCACCGAGACCGCCCCGGGCACGTTCCGGTGTGACCGTCGGAGCGTCGCGCCGGACATCGGTCCGGCGGCCACGGCGAAGCGCAGCCAGCACGCCCGCCGCTGCGGCGATGGCAACGACGACCCCGACGACGAGAACCGGAGTCACACCGGGGCGAGTCGCTTGGAGAGCACCCGGGACGATTCCCCCGGATCCATCGTCACCCCATAGAGGACGTTGGCCGCCTCCATGGTCTGCTGCTGGTGGGTGACGATGACGAGCTGCGACGTGCCCTGCAGCGTGGCGACGAGTCGCAGGAATCGCCGGAGGTTGGCATCGTCGAGCGCAGCTTCCACCTCGTCGAGCACGTAGAAGGGCGATGGACGGGAGCGGAACACCGCAAAGAGGAATGCGAGGGCGGCCAGCGACCGCTCTCCTCCGGAGAGCAGCTGGAGCCGCCCGACCTTCTTGCCCATCGGCTGCGCATGGATCTCCACGCCGGTGTCGAGGACGTCATCGGGCGAGGTCAGGGTGAGCCGGCCGGTGCCACCGGGGAACAGCACGGTGAAGTTCTCGGCGAACTTGGCGGCGATGTCGTCGAAGGCCTCGGTGAACAACCGGGCGATCTCGCCGTCGAGGGCCTTGATCACCTTGCGGAGCTCCGATCGGGACTCCTCGAGATCGGCGAGCTGGTCCTCGAGGAAGGTGACCCGGTCGGACAGTTCACGGTACTCCGCAGCCGCCAGCGGATTCACCGGTCCATACCGCCGCAGCTTCGCCGCCAGCGACTCGGCGTGGGCTTCGGGATCGATCCCGTCGAGCAGCTCCGGACGCGGCGCGGCGAGAGCCGCGTGCTCATCGGCGTCGACTTCCCGGCGCAGGGCCTCGATGGCGGATTCCTCGCGCACCCGGAGCTCCGCACTTTCGACGGCGAGCCGGGACGTGGTCTCGCGCGTTCGCTCGATCACCCCGGCCAGGGCCTCGCGGCGCTCCCGGGCCGCCTCGAGCCGGGTGCCGGCATCACCCGCCTCGGCACGCAGCGCTCGCTGACGGTGGCGCAATGCCTCGACCTGACCCCGAACCGACTCATGAGCGCGTCGCGCCGCCACCTCGACCTCCTCGAGGCGCCGCAGCGCGGAGCCATCGACGGTCTCGACCTCCTCCCCGAGCAGCCGGGCTACTTCGGCGAGACGGGCCTCGAGCAGTTGGCGCCGCTCGGCGCCGGCCGCAACGGCGGCGGTGGCGGCTTCGCGCGCCGCCCGAGCCTCATCGCGTCGACCCGCAACCGCGCTCCGCCGCCGGGACAGGTCATCCCACAGCTCCTGCTGCGAACCTCCCTCGCCCTCGAGGCCGGCGATGCGACGCCGCAGATCACCCACGCGCTCGATGCGTTGCGCCGCCTCCTCGGCAAGGGCACGCGACCTGGCATCGAGACGATCGAGTTCGGCAGTGTGTTCGGCCCGCGATCGCTCCAGCAGCCGAAGCGCTTCCTCCAGCCCGCCGATGCGGCTGGCGGCGCGTTCTACGCCGAGCGCGGCCTCGCGTTCACTGCGCTCGGATGCGTCACGCGCCCGTTGCGCCGTGGTGCGACGGCTGCCGGCACGCGACGCCTCCACCGCGGCACGGTCGACCTCGGTGCGTGCCGCGGTGATCACTCCGGTCTCCACACCCGCCGGGAGGGCCACGACGACTCCTGCTGCCGTCACGAGGTCGCCATCGGGGGTGACCGCCCGCACTCCGGGATGCGCCGCGACCATCGACCGGCCCACCTGCCAGTCGGCGACGACGACGACGTCACCGAGCACCGCGGTGGCGAGGGCGGCATCGGAGCCGCGCCCGAGGAGGTCGACGAGCGCGGTCCCCGACCCGGTGGCGAGCGCCGCCTGCCGTGCAGGCGCCGCAGCCACGGTGGAGGCGGTGACGAAACCGACCCCACCCTTGCCGCCCGATTTCAGCGCCGCCACCGCGTCGGCCAACGATCCGGCGCTCCCTGCCACCAGGGCTTCGGCCCACCCTCCAAGCGCCGCGGCCACCGCCGCCTGCAACGGCTCCGGCACGTCGAGCCGGTCGACGAGCGATCCGACGATGCCGGCAAGGGTGGCGGCCTGGCGACGAGTGTCCGGATCGACGCCGGCGGCCGTCGTGGTCATCAGGGCCTCGAGGCGGGCACGTGCCGCGGCGAGCCCGGTCTCGGAGAGATGGTGGGCCTGCTCCGCGGCTCGGGCCGCCTCGCCATCGGCCGCGGCCGCATCGCGGGCGCGATCCCGCATGCGGGCTGCGTCGTCCGCCTGCAGACGGGCAGCGGTGAGCTCGACGACCAGCCGCTCCGCCTCGACGACCTCTTGTTCGATGAACGCCGCCACCGCACCGCGCCGCCGCGCCAGGTCGGCCGACTCGCGCCCATCACGAAACTCGGCAGCCTCGAGCGCCGCCAGATCCCCGCGCAACGAGGCCGCCAGTCCTTCGGTGGGAAGCCGGTCGGATTCGGCGAGCGATCGCTCCTCGTCGTCGAGCGAACGCAATGCCACTTCGGCGCGCTCCGCGGCCTCGGCGGCGGCTGCCTCCTCGGCAAGCGTGGCGGCCAGACGCTCCCGCAAGTCGCGATCCTCCGCACCGAGACCCGACCGACGCTCCACGGCTCCCGACCGGGTGCGCTCCAGATGGAGCCGGCGCTCCCTGGCGACCAGGGCGATCGAGTGCAGCCGCTCCGCCGTCGTCTCCAGGCGTGCTGCCGCGATCGTGTCGCGCTCGAGCGCCTCCCCCGTCTCGCCGGCCGCGGTCTGGAGGCCCCCCAACGACGTCACCAGGCCATCACGCTCGGCGAGGGCGGCGTCGAGGACCGACCGCGCCGCGGACTCCTCCGCGGCGATGGCGCTCAACCGGGTGCGGATGCTGCGGAGGCGGTCACCGCCGATCCACAGTCGCCACGCCCGCCACTCGTCGCGCACCGACTCGTATTGGGCGGCGGCGCTGGCCTGGCGCTTCAGCGGCTTGAGGTGGCGCTGCTGCTCTTCGAGGATGTCTCGCAGTCGCGCCACGTCCATGTCGGTGGCCTCGAGACGGCGGATGGAGCGATCCCGCCTCGCCCGGTGCTTCACCACCCCGGCCGCCTCTTCGATCACCGCGCGGTGTTCCTCGGGCCCGGCATTGAGCACCGAATCGACCCGACCCTGGCCGATGATCACGTGCTGGTGGCGGCCCACCCCGGCGTCGGCGAGGAGCTCCTGGATGTCGAGCAACCGGCACGGCACCCCGTTGATCTCGTACTCGCTCGTGCCGTCGCGGTAGAGGCGCCGGGTGATGGTCACCTCGGAGAGCTCGAGGGCTGCAGGATCATCACCGTTGTCGAGGGTGAGCGACACTTCCGCACGGCCCACGGCGGGCCGAATGGCGGTGCCGGCGAAGATCACATCGTCCATGCGGGAGGTGCGCAGCACGGAAGTGGCCTGCGTGCCCATCACCCAGGCCACGGCATCGACGAGATTCGACTTGCCCGACCCGTTGGGGCCGACCACCACCGTCACGCCCGGCTCGCACTCGATGCGGGTGCGATCGGCGAACGATTTGAAGCCCACGAGCGAGAGCGTCTTGAGGTGCACGGGTGTTCAAAGGGTATCAGAGGAATGACAGTGGTGTGATTACCGAGGAGCCCGCGGGCCGCCACCAGGTGGCGCAGACAGCCACGCGACCGACTCACGCACCCGGGGATCGGATGATCCCGGCGAGGTACTCCTGCACCCGGGCCGTGTGCTCGGGGCAGAAGAACGAGACCGCGGCGGCGAGGACCGCCCCCGCGGTTACCCCCTGCTCGGTGGTGATGGCCCCGGCCAGCAACTCCGCCTCATCGGCCTCGACGGCGAACAGGCCCGCGGCGATCGTCACCAGGGCGTCTCCGGGCGTTCCCCGATCGAGGGTGAGACACGAAGACAGGCCGGCATTCAAGGCCTCGGTGGCGGCGATCTCGACCCCGGCCCCTGCTTCGACCGCGACCTGCACCGAGGCGAGGAATGCCGCGGAGAGGCCTGCCGCAACACGCTGCGGACACACCTCCGCCACCCCCGCGGTCAGCACTTCGGCAAAGATGGCGTCGTCACCCGGATCACCGTCGGCGGCACCCGAGGAGATGGATGCCACGGTGCGCTCCACGTCTGTCGGGAGCGACCCGGGCCGACCGCAGAGCCCCATCACGAGATCGGCCACCTCCTCCACCGACAGCGCCGAGAAACGGGTCCCCTCGAGTGCCCGGCCTGCCGAGACGGCGAATTCGAGCGCCGCCGCGGCGCGGGGATCGGTCGTCGTCGGGGTGGCCGTGGTGCCGCCGCATGCCGCCACCACGAGTGCCAGCGCCGCCACCCGCTTCATGACTGGCAGCCCCGGCACCAGTAGGAACTGCGCCCCCGCACCACCACTCGCTCGATGATCCCGCCGCAGCGGCGGCACGGTTCGTCCTCCCGTCCGTACGCCGACAACCGCGACAGATAGTCCCCGGCGCGGCCGTCGGGGAGGAGGTACGCCAGGTCGTCGAGGCTGGTGCCACCATGACGGAGGCCGGCGCGCAGCACCACCGGGATGGCTTGGCGTAGTGCCCGAACCTCATCGCGAAGCAGCGAACCCGCAGGCCGCTCGGGAGCGATGCGAGCTCGAAACAACACCTCGTCGGCATAGATGTTCCCCAGCCCGGCGAGGATGCGCTGGTCGAGGAGCAGGGCCTTGATCGGTGCGCTGCGGCCGGCGAGGGCACCCTGGAGCGTGACGGCTGTGGGGAGATCGTCGAGGGCATCCGGTCCCACGGCTCGCAGCGCCGCGGCGAGTTCGTCGTCGGTGAAGGCAGCCATGAATCCGAAGGTGCGGGGATCCACGAAGCGCACTTCGGGGCGAGCCCGAAAGCGGATCACCACGTTCGTGTGGGGGATCTCCGGCTCGCCCGGCGCGTGCAGCGAGAGGCGGCCCGACATTCCGAGATGGCTCACCCAGGTCATTCCGCCGCCGAGTGGCGCCACGAGGAACTTGCCGCGCCGACCCAGGTCCTGCACGGTCCGTCCCATCATCCGCTCGGCGAGATCACCGGGGCGTTCGTTGCGCCGGGCCATGCGATCGCGCCGCACCTCGACCGCGGTGATGACCGCACCCTCGACGACGGGAGCCAGGTGCCGGCGGGTGGTCTCGACCTCGGGGAGCTCAGGCATCGTCGCCGAGGGCCTCGAGTGCCCGTCGCGCCGCCACCTGCTGCGCCCGCTTCTTCGAAGACCCGGATCCGGTCCCGGCGATCCGGCCCTCGATCACCACGGTCGCCTTGAAGATCCTCTCGTGGTCGGGGCCGGCACCGGTCACCGCGTACTCGGGGACCACTCCGGTGCGAGCCAGCACCTCCTGAAGGCGCGTCTTGTAGTCGCGTTCCCCCGGGGTCTCTGCGGTCTCGGCGATCACCGCCGACCAGTGTTTGAGGACGATCCGACGCGCCTTCTTGAAGCCGGCGTCGAGGAACACGGCTCCGATGAGGGCCTCCAGCGCATCGGCGAGGATCTGCGGCTTGGCCCTGCCCCCGGAGGCGTCCTCACCCTTGCCGAGGCGAAGGGCCTCGCCGACCCCGAGCGAGGCGGCGATGCCCGCCAGGGTGGTCTCGTTCACCACCGCGGCGCGCACCATGCTCATCTCGCCTTCCGACAGCACCCAGTGGTTGTGGAGCTCGGCGGCGACCACGAGGCCCAGCACGGCGTCGCCGAGGAACTCGAGCCGCTCGTTGGAGACCTCGGCGGGATCGTCGGCGGGCAGCGATCGATGGGTCAATGCCTCGGCGAGGAGCTCCGCCTGGTCGAATTCGTGACCGAGGGCGCGGGCGACCGCCTGCGCCGGCGTCCTAGCCATGGAGTCCGGCCTCGATGCGCCCGACGAGATCGTGCTCGGCTCCCTCTCCGGCCATGATGAGAGCGTTGGCGATGGCGCGCCGGGTCGATGATCCATGGGCGATGACGACGGTCCCCTTCACTCCGACCAGATGCGCCCCCCCGTACGCCTCGGGGTCGAAGCGCTCCCGCAACCCCATCATCGTGGGAAGCAGGACCGCGGCTGCCTCCTGGACGGCGGGGTCGGTGGACCCGGCAAGGCCTTCGAGCACGAATCGGCCCACCGCCCTGGCGACGCCCTCGGCGGTCTTCAAAAGCACGTTGCCGGTGAACCCGTCGGTGACGAAGACATCCGCCGTTCCCCGCCCGAGATCGCGCCCTTCCACGTTGCCCACGAAGCGCGGCGTGCGCGCCCGCATGAGCGCATGGGCCTCCTTCTCGAGCTCGCGGCCCTTGCCCGCCTCTTCGCCGATGTTGAGGAGTCCGACGGTCGGGGCGGTCCGGCCCAGGTAGATCTCAGCCATGACCGTGCCCATCACGGCGAACTGCAGCAGGTGCTCCGCCTTCACCTCCACGTTCGCTCCGGCATCGAGCACGACGGTGGGCGATCCGATCGGGAAGATCGTGGCGATGGCAGGGCGCGACACGCCCTTGACCCGGCCGATGATGATGGCGGCGGCGGCCATGGCTGCCCCGGTCGAGCCCGCCGACACCATGCCGGCCGCAGCGCCCTCGGAGACGAGCCGGGCACACACCGTGACCGAGGCGCCCTTCTTCTCCCGGATGGCGGCAGCCGGATCGTCGCCCATCTCGATGGTCTCCGGGGCGTGCACGATGGGCAGGGAGCCGCCGGCATCGGCGAGGCTGCGCGCCAGGACCGCCTCGTCGCCGACGAGGATCACATCGACCCCGCGCCCGGCGGCGTCGAGCGCGCCGAGCACGGTCTCGGTCGGGGCGAAATCCCCGCCCATGGCATCGAGGGCAATTCGGGCCATAGACACACCTCAGCGGCCATGCCGCAACGGAATCCTCACGCCCGGCGGCGGGCAGGCGTCGCCCGTCGCCGGGGCGAGCCTATCCGCGAGCCATCGAACGCGCCCATCGGGACGCTGCGGGGATCGACACGGGATCGAATCCGCGTCCCGCCGCTAGGACGGGATGACTTCCCGGCCCTTGTACGAGCCGCAGGAGGCGCATACCCGGTGCGAGAGCTTCGGGGCGCCACATTGCGGACAACGGTTCGAGTTCGGTGACTCGAGCTTCCACGTCGCCTTCCGCTGCCGGGTCCGGGAGCGGGACATCTTCTTCTTGGGGACCGCCATCTCCAGGCCCTTTCAATGGTTCAAGTGTCGAACAAACCCCGCAACGGGGCGAACGGAGAGTCTGGCTCGTCGTCGTGCCCGGGGCAGGAGGAGCCATTCAAGTCGGCTCCGCACACAGCGCAAAGTCCGCGGCAGTCCGGGCGACAGGTCGGAGACAGCGGAATGACGAGGAGGACCGCATCGATGAGCACCGGTTCGAGGTCGGCGACGTCGCCGTGGAGCCGGTGGCCGTCGGGATCATCGGGCACCCCGAGGGCCTCGAGGATGTCCACCACGACCTCCTCATCCCACTCGGTGAGACAGCGGTGGCAGGTGTGGCGAACCATGGTCGACACCGGGCCGCGGACCACCAGGCCCCCGGACGCCGCCTCGAGGACCAGCTCGCCGACGAGCCGCGGACCGAGGCGGGACAGGTCGAAGCCCCAATCGATGGCGGAATCGATCTCCACCGTGCGGCGGTGGCCGGGATGGGCGAGCAGGTCCGCCACGTGGAAGCGGAATTCGGATTCGCGGGACACGGCTACAGCTCCCGGTTTCTCGCCTGGTGGAGCTCGGCACGGAACCGGCGCACCTGGCCCAGCAGGTCGGTCAGCACCGTCTCGGTCGATTCGAACGCCTGCTCGGAGTAGTCCTCGGCTTCGAGCCGGATCCGGGTCGCCTCCCCTTCGGCGTGGCGGACCAGGGCGTTGGCCTCGTCGATCGCCTCCTTGACGATGTACGACTCGCTCACCAGCTCATCGGAGCGCACCCGGGCGCGTTCGAGCATCTCGCGCGCCTTCTCGTTGGTGCGGGCCACGAAGGACTCGCGTTCGCGCACCATCCATCGCGCGGCGCGCATCTCCTCGGGCAGGTCGTCCCGCAAGCGGTACAGCATGTCGAGCAGGCGTTCGCGATCGAGCATCACATTGCCCGACAGGGGAACGGTGCGAGCACCCTCGACGGCGATGATGAGCTCGTCGACGAGCTCGAGCAATTGCCCGGTGGTCGCCGGCACCGGCATGTCGTCCTGCTGGCCGAGATCGAGGTCGTCGCTCATGCCTGGTTCCTCTCCGCCAGCGCCTGCGCCACCACCGCAGGCACCAGCTCGTCCACCGAGCCACCGAGAGCCGACACTTCTTTGACCAGGGACGACGAGATGTAGCCCCACTCCGGCTTCGTGGCCACGAACATCGTGACGATGCCCGACAGGTGCCGGTTCATCTGCGACAGCTGGATCTCGTAGTCGAAGTCGGTCATGGCCCGCAATCCCTTGACGACCACACTGGCCCCCACCGCGGCGGCGAAGTCGACCAGGAGGCCGTCGAAGCCTGCCACCTCGACGTTGTCCCACGGACACGACGCCTCGAGCAACGCGCTGCGCTCCTCGATGGTGAACATGGGCTGCTTCGATGGGTTGGCGACCACCGCCACGACCACCCGGTCGAAGATCGATGCGCAGCGCGAGATGACGTCGACATGGCCGTTGGTCGGCGGATCGAAGCTGCCGGGCACCAGGGCCGTGATCACCGCTCCTCCTTCACCAGCCGCGTGATCTCCGCGTCGCCGTACGTGCGCTGCCATTCCACCACAAGACCGGCCGGCGGGAGCGGCACACCGCTCCCGGATCTCCTGTGGACCACGACGACCGCTCCGGGGGCCAGTCGGCCCAGCAGCAGGCCCAGTACCTGTTCCACCGCCGGCAGGGGCAGCGCGTACGGCGGATCGACGAACACGAGATCGGCCGGCGGGCCCGACCGAGCCAGATACTCCTCCACCTTTGCCGCCACCACATCACCCCCCAGGCCCACGGCCCGCAGGTTGTCGGCGAGTGCGCTCCGAGCCTCCCGGCCCCATTCGACGAAGGTCGCCGCCGCCGCCCCCCGGCTCAGCGCCTCGAGGCCGAGCGCCCCCGATCCGGCGTAGAGGTCGAGCACGACGGCTCCGACCACTCGATCCCCGAGACCCGAGAACACGGCCTCCTTGGCGCGATCCATCATCGGTCGGGTGTCGAGACCAGGAGGTGCCTTGAGACGGCGGCCCCGGGCGCTCCCGGCGATGATCCTCATGAGATCAGCAGCCAGTCTTCGGAGCCGCCCAGCAGGGCATCGGTCTCTTCGGCGAGATCACGGTGCTCGGTGAGGTCCGGGTCCGCGGCCACGAGGGCGAAGGCCTCGCGCCGAGCCTCCACGAGGATCTCGACGTCACCCAGCACATCGGCGATCCGCAGGTCGGCCACACCCGCCTGACGAGCCCCGAAGACGGTCCCCTGCCCCCGGATGCGGAGGTCCTCCTCGGCAAGTCGGAACCCATCGGTGGTGGCGACCATCGCCTCGAGTCGGGCTTCGCCGTCCGGAGTCGTCGGGGCGGCCATGAGAAAGCAGTGCGACGGGTGCTCGCCGCGGCCGACGCGGCCCCGCAGCTGGTGCAGCTGGCTCAGCCCGAACCGATCGGCGTCCTCGATCACCATGACGGTGGCGTTGGTGATGTCGATGCCCACCTCGATCACGGTGGTCGCCACGAGGATGTCGATCGTCCCGGCGCGCATCTGTCCCATGACCTCCTCCTTCTCCGAGGAGCGCAGCTGGCCGTGGATGAGCCCAACCCGGAGGCCGGAGAAGATGGCGGACAGCCGCTCGAATTCCGCGGTGGCCGATGCCGCCTGAAGTTTCTCCGAGTCCTCGACGAGGGGGCACACCACGAAGACCTGGCGCCCCGCCGCCACCTCGGACCGGATCACCGCGTGCACCGTTCGCTCCCCCTCCGGACCCGGAGCGACCCATGTGGTCTGCACGGGAATGCGGCCGCGCGGCATCTCGTCGAGGATCGTGACGTCGAGATCGCCGTAGAGGGTCATCGAAAGGGTGCGAGGGATCGGTGTCGCCGTCATGATGAGCAGGTCGGGCTCGGGGCCCTCCGCCTTCTCCTTCAGCTGCACCCGCTGGTGGACGCCGAATCGGTGCTGCTCGTCCACAACCGCGACCCCGAGCCGGGCGAAGTGGACCCCCTCCTGGATGAGGGCGTGCGTGCCCACCACGATGTCGACGGTCCCCGCCGCCACGGCGGCGAGCACCGCCTCCCGGTCGGGTGACGATCCGGTGAGCAGCGCCATCCGCACCCCGACCAGAGCACCGAGGGGAGCAAGGCCCAGATGGTGCTGTTCGGCGAGCACCTCGGTGGGCGCCATCACCGCTCCCTGGTATCCGCCCTCGACGGCGGCGAGGAGCGCTGCCATCGCCACCACGGTCTTGCCGGATCCCACCTCGCCCTGGAGGAGGCGGTGCATCGGGTGCGGGGAGCGCATGTCGGTGCGGACCTCCTCGATCGCCCGCTGCTGTGCACCGGTGATGGCAAAGGGCAGGCTCTCGAGGAACGCGCCGACGAGCCCGGCATCGGCGGTGTGGGCGATGCCCTCGGCCAAAGACACCTGGCGATGCTTGCGCACCGCCAGGGCCAGCTCGAGCCGGAACAGCTCATCGAAGACGAGTCGGCGGCGTGCCGGCGCGACGGCGGCCATCTCGGCGGGAAAGTGGATGTCTCCGATGGCGAGGTCGCGACCCACCAGGCCGAGCCGATCGATGATCTCGGCGGGGACGGGATCGGGCATGGGACGGGCCGTGGCCAGGGCGGTGTGGATCGCCCGGCGCAGGTGCCCGGGGCCGACTCCCCCGGCAGTCCCATGGACCGGCATCACCCGCCCGGTGATGAGCGACTCGGAAGGCCGATCCAGGATGTCGGCGTCGGGGCTCTGCATCTGCAGCCGGCCCCGGTACCGCTCCACCTTCCCCGATAGGGCGACCTCGGCGCCCAGGGGAAGCTGGCGCTCTCGAAACGCCTGGTTGAACCACACGGCGTGCACCAACCCTTCACCGTCGTGCACGGTCGCCTCCACGATGGTGAGGTTCTTGCGGGGCCGGCGCACCGCCACGTCACGAACGGTGCCGATCACCGTGACCTCCTCGCCGAGGGGAAGTTCGGAGAGCGGCACCGTCTTGGACCGATCCACGTAGCGCCGGGGCACGTGGAGCAGGAGGTCGGCGACCGAGGAGATGCCGGCCTTGCGCAGATCGCCGCCACGCTTGCCGCTCAGACCGGGGACCCGCTCGATGCCGACCGATGCCAGATAGCCGAGCGTGCGGCCGGTCATTCGACTCCGAAGAGATAGGGGTACAGCGGTTGTCCTCCGGACACGACGCTCACCGTCAGGTCACTGACCTCGTCGAGGTGGGAGGTGATCTCCTTGGTGGCGATCGCATCCGCGTCGACGCCGGTGATCACCGTGACCACCTCGGATCCGTCGCCGATGAGGGCGTCGAGGACCCCCACAGCCGCAGAACCTGCCGATGGCGCCACCACCGCCACTTCGCCGTTCACCACGCCGAGCCAGTCGCCCCTGGTGATCGGGCCGGCGGGCGTGACGGCGTCACGCACCGCCTGGGTCACCTCGCCCCAGCCACATGCCTCCGCAGCCTGTCCCATCGCGATGACACTGGCGGCCGGATCGATGCCGGGGAGGAATGCCAGCATCGCCGCCAGGCCCTCGGGCACGGACCGGGTCGGCACCACGAGCACCGTCTTCGTGGTGAGCGCATCGAGTTGCTCGGCGACGGCAATGATGTTCTTGTTGTTGGGGAGCACGATCACCGTCTCGGCGGCAACGCCCTCCACCACCGCGAGCATCTCGCGCACCGAAGGGTTCATCGTCTGGCCGCCGGCCACGACTGCCTGGGCTCCGGCCTGGCGGAACAGCTCGACGATCCCCGAACCCACCGCGACCGCGACCACCCCGACCGGGGCGGTGGCGAATTCGGACAGCGGCTCGAAGGCGGATTGACGGTGGTGGGTCTCGTCGGCTGCCTGCTCGAGCAGATCGGTGACCTTGATCCGCTCGGGACGTCCCACGGCGATACCCGCTTCGATCGCAGATCCGATGAGGTCGGTGTGGATGTGGCAATTCCACACTCCGCCGTCGCCCACGACGACGATCGAGTCCCCGATCCCGGCCCAGGCGTCCCGCAGCCGGTCCCCGGCACCGTCGTCGGCGGAGTGCAACAGGTACATCACTTCGTAGCGAAGCCCCGACACGCCATCCCTGGGCTCGCCGGCCGACGGCAGCAGGTGCACGGCGGCGGCGCGGAAGATCGCATCGGGAAGGGCGACCTCCTCGCCGGTCACTTCCTCGAGGAAGGCGGCGAGCAGGAGCAGGAACCCGGCTCCGCCGGCGTCGACCACACCGGCTTGCTTGAGCACGGGAAGCAGTTCGGGGGTCGAGGCCAGGGACTCCTCGGCCCGCTGGTAGACGCGGAGGAGGAACTCGGCGAGATCCTCACCCACCGGGGTGTCGGTCGATGCGGCGGCTCCGGCCGCCTCCCGCAGGACGGTGAGGATGGTCCCTTCGACCGGCCTGCCCACGGCCTTGTAGGCGGCCGTCGAGGCCCGATCGAGGGCGTCGACGATCTGGGCCGCTCCGACGCTCTGCTCGTTGCGAAAGGCATCGGCGATGCCGCGCAGGATCTGGGAGAGGATGATGCCGCTGTTGCCCTGGGCCCCCATGAGCGAACCATGGGCGATGGCGGTGGCCACCTGCTCCATGCTCTCCGCACCATGGGCGGCGGCGACCACGGACTCGACCGTAAGGGTCATGTTCGTCCCGGTGTCGCCGTCGGGCACCGGATAGACGTTGAGACGATTGAGGGCCTCCCGGTACTGCCGGAGCCGGTCGAGATACCGCTGCAGCACCTGCTTGAGATCCTGGGCCTTCAGGAGCAGACGCCGCGTGGTCACGGCGGCGAGTATATGGAGGGGTGCGCCGCGCCAAGGGGGAGAAGCCTTCAGCCCCTTGAGAGTCCTCGGTCTTCAGTCCCTTGCGGCTCTTCAGTCGTCAGTGCTCAGTCTTCAGCCAGAACTCGCCCGAGCGCCCCGGAGCGTCCGTCGCGGTCGGGCTGATGACTGATGACTGACGACTGATGACCGGCAACTGGCAACTGGCAACTCCCAGCCTGGTATCCTCCACCCCCGTTCTTCTCCCAAGGGGTCTCCTGTGTCGTTCCGGTGTGAGATCTGCGGCAAGGAGCCGTGGGTCGGAAAGCAAGTCTCGTTCTCGCACAAGCGCTCCTCGAAGCGCTGGTTGCCGAACATCCAGCGGGTGCGCATCAAGCACGGCACCAACTCTCGCCGCGCCCATGTCTGCGTCTCCTGCATCAAAGCCGGCAAGGTCGAGAAGGTCTGACGCCGATGTCCCAGGGCGTCGTCAAGGTGTACGACCCCACGACGGGCATCGGGGTGGTCGTCGTGGACGCCGACCGTTCCGAAGTGATGCTGCGCCCCGGCAGCCTCAAGGGAAGCATCTTCCGCACCCTGCGTCAGGGCCAGCGCGTCGTCTTCGACATCGAACAGGTCGACGGACAACGCTTTGCGCACACGGTCCGCTTCGGCGCCGACGGTCACTGACCCCGGGGACGACTCCGCCACTCGTCTTCCAGCAGCGAACTGATCACCGCATCGGTGGGTACCTCGTCGAGGATCAGGGCTTCACGCAGGATCCCCTCCTCGGTGAAGCGGTAGCGCTGGGCGACCGCCCGGCTGCGGACGTTCTCCACGGCGGCACGGATGACCACGCGGTGCACGGCGTAGTCGTCGAACAGGAATCCCAACATCAAGCCGACGGCCTCGGTGATCACCCCGCGCCCCTCATACGCGCCGCCGAGCCAGTACCCGATCTCCGCCGCCCGGTTCACCAGGTCCACGGTCGCCCCGCAGGAACCGGCGACGGTGGTGCCGTCGAACAGGCCGCGATGAAACGCCACTCCGTCGTCCTCCTGCCGGCGCGCCGCGGTGATGAATTCGACGAAGGTCTCGACGGTCGTCGAGTGTGGCACCCAGGGCATCCACCGCAGCAGACGCTCCCGATCGGTGTCGACCGCGGCGAACAACGCCGGAGCATCCTCGAGCCGGTAGGGCCGCAGGACCATCCCGGATGACAGGGTGACCGTCCTCACCTCCCCACCTCCGATCGGTAACCGGTATGGACGTGCGCGAGGGCACGGACCGCCGCCGCCGCGGCCACCCGGCCGCGCGGACCGGCGAAGAAGTCGAATCCGTGGTTTCCCCAGGGCACCTCGAGGTGCCCGACGGGAGGTCCGCCCGCGGCACGCAGGGCGGCCACCAGTCGCCGCGACAGATCCGGTCCCACCACCGTGTCGTAGGCACCGTGGATGACGAAGAACGGCGGCCGGTGCGCTGTCGCCGCTCGCGCCGGCGAGGCCCGGCGCCATGCCTCCGGATGAGCGGCGGGATCGCTCTTCATGACGGTCTCGACGAGATAGGGCCATAGCGGACGCCCCTCGTCATCGAGGAGGTCGTGTACCCCGTAGATCGGTATGCACGCCTGGACCGAGGCGTCCGCACCGTCGAAACCCGGTTGCGTCTCCGGGTCGTCGCCCGCCAGCGCAGCGAGGGCGGCCAGGTTGCCACCGGTCGAGCCTCCGGCAACCGCGATGAAGCCGGGATCGACGCCGTAGGCATCGGCGTTGGCTCGCACCCAGGCGATGGCGCGCCGTACGTCCGCGACATGATCGGGCATCGTCGCCTCGGGACTCAGCCGATACGACGGGGTGAACACCTGCCACCCCGCGTCCGCCAGGCGGTAGATCATCGGCCGGGCCTGTGTGGTGCGCCGTCCCCGCCACCACCCGCCGCCATGGACGTAGACGAGCGCAGGGCATGCGTCCCCGGTGAGGGGAGGCCCGATCCGATCGAGCAGGTGACGGGGATGCGGTCCGTACGAGATGGCCTGCTCGATCGTCACGCCGCGAGGTGCTCGGGCGACCGGCGCCAGCAGCGACCCCACCCGGCTCCATGCGATCACCCCATCATCCCCGGTGAACTCCCGCAGGGCGCGGCGAGCATGTGGTGCCGAGCGGAACCCGCGCACCAGGGCGAGGCCGAACTCGAAGGCGGCGACGGCCAGCAACACCTGGCCGGCCACCCCGACGGGACCGCCGGCCCAGCCGGCGACGTGGAGTCCGACGAGGAGTCCGCCCGCGATCACGAACAGCCATCCGGCGAGCTCGCCTCCGGCCATCGCCGTCACCCACAACGGACGGTGGCGACGCGGGCGACGCACCGCGGAGCGCCCCAGGAGCGCCAGCAGCACGCCACAGACCGCCACCACGTATGCCATCGGACGCAGGCTACGGGCCTGCCCGCATCAAACCGTCGACACGGGCAGGGCGAAGGGCAGACGGCACCGGTATAGTTCGCGCCCAACCGACGAGTCGAGGAGCGCAATGGTCGAAGCGTACGTGTTGATCCAGACCGAGGTCGGCAAGGCCGCACAGGTGGCCATGGCTGTCAACAAGATCGACGGAGTCAAGGCCGCGCAGGCCGTGACCGGTCCCTACGACGCCATCGTTCATGCGGTGGCCGAAGATGTCGATGCCCTCGGCAAGCTCGTCGTGGCCAAGATCCAGGCCATCGAGGGGATCACTCGCACCCTCACCTGCCCGGTCGTCAAGCTCTAGGAGCGACGGTCTCCCCCGAGCCCGGGCGTCCACGCGCCCGGGTTCGGTCGCGTTCAGGTTCTCCGCGCCAGCGCCAGGCCGACCAGCTCGTCGCACAATTCGGGGTAGCTCATCCCGCTGGCGGCCCACATCATCGGGAACATCGATCGCGGGGTGAAGCCCGGCATCGTGTTCACCTCGTTGAGGAGGAACCCGCGCCCCTCCTCCTCGTAGAAGAAGTCCACCCGGGCGAGCCCCTGGCACTCGAGGGTGGTGAAGGCGCGACACGCCAGGTCGCGTACCCGGGCAATGGCCGCCTCACTGAGTGCCGCCGGCACGTCGATGCGGGTGGCATCGTCTCGGTACTTCGCCTCGTACGTGTACCAGCCGCTCTTGACGATGATCTCTCCCGGCACCGAGGCTCGGGGGCCTTCGAGCACGGCCACCTCGATCTCGCGTCCCCGCACCTCGGCTTCGACCAGCACCTTGCGGTCGTGGTCCATGGCGGCGTGGATGGCATCTTTCAGCGACGCCTCGTCCTCGGCCTTGCCGATGCCCACCGACGACCCCAGGTTGGCGGGCTTCACGAAGACCGGATACCCCAGTTCGCCACCGACGCGCCCCGCGGTGTCCCCCGGAGCCATCTGGAACTCCGCCCCGCGCACCACCAGATACTTCCCGATGGGGATCCCCGCCTCACGGCAGAGTCGCTTGGCGACGTCCTTGTCCATGGCGATCGCCGAGCCGAGCACACCCGAGCCGACGTAGGGGAGGTCTGCCATCTCGAAGAGACCCTGAATGGTGCCGTCCTCGCCAAACGGGCCGTGGAGCACCGGGAAGGCGACATCGACGGTGACCGGCTGGCCGTGGCCGAGCAGGCGGCCTCCGGGGACCTCGAGGTGCACCAGGGGCCCCTCGGCGACGAGAGGACTGCCCGTGGGATCGGCAAGATGGAACTCGCCATCGCGATCGATGCCGACCGCGATCGTCTCGTGACCCTTCTCCGCCAGGGCGGTCAGGGTCGAGACCGCGGAGACACACGACACCTCGTGCTCCTCGGAGCGTCCGCCGAAGAAGACCGCCACCCGGGCCACCGGGCTACTCCTCTCCCCTGCCGGCGGCGATGGCGTGGAACCCGCCGTCGACGTGGATGATCTCGCCCGAGGTCATCGGCGCCCAATCGGAGAGCAGCACGCAGATCATCTGCGCTACCGGCGAGGCGTCGTCGACATTCCATCCGAGCGGCGCCCGCTCCGCCCACACGTGGCGGAACTGCGAGAACCCGGGGATGTTCTTCGCCGCCACCGTGGCGAGCGGTCCCGCCGAGACCGCATTCACCCGGATGCGGTGCGGTCCGAGGTCGCGGGCCAGATACCGCGTCACCGACTCCAGCGCCGACTTGGCCACGCCCATCCAGTCGTAGGCGGGCCAGGCCTGGGTGTTGTCGAAGTCGAGGGTGACCAGCGATCCCCCGCCGGCCTTCAGCAGGAGCGGCAGCAGTCCGACGGCGAGGGTCTTGTAGGAGAACGCCGAGGTGACGAAGGCGGTGGAGGCGCTCGCCGCCGGAGTGTTGAGGAAGTTGCCGCCGAGGGCGTCCTCGGGGGCGAAGGCGATCGAGTGCAGCGCACCGTCGACGGCGCCCCAGCGTCCGGTGAGGTCGGCGACGAGAGCCTCCATGTGCGCCGGGTCGTTGATGTCGAGCTCCACCACGTCCGGTGCGACGGGGAGGCGCGAGGCCACCCGCTTGGTGAGCGAGATCCCCCGGCCGAAACCGGTGAGCACGATCTCGGCACCCTGCTCCTGGGCGATGCGGGCGGTGTGCCAGGCGATCGAATCGTCGGTGAGCACCCCGGTGATCAACAGCCGCTTGTCCTTGAGCAGCACCCATCCCTCCTGGTCTGGCGTCATCGTATCGGTCAGTTGACGTTGGCCCAGGCCCGCAGGCCGAGGCCCATCACGAACAGCAGCAGCAGCCCCCATGCCAGGGCGGGGCGCTTCTCCATCTGGGTGCGATAGATGTAGGCGAACGAGAGCGTGAACAGGATGACGAATCCATAGAAGATGTGGAAGTCGTTGGCGGGGCGGAATCCCTCGTTGTAGGTGAGGAAGCCCAGGGCGACCTGGACCAGCATCGTTGCGATGGCGGTGAACATGGCGATGCGGAACCAGCGGTTGGCCGGGCGCTTGGTGACGGCGAGCATCAGGCCCCACAGGCCGACGATGCCGGTGGTGATCACTGCGACGTAGAACCAGTTGCCGTGCAGGGTGCGCATCGGTGGGCGATGGTACCGGGCTGCCCGGCCCCTACCGGTGGCTCGGTGCCCGGGCGCCTTCGTGGCGCATGCGGTGGTGTCGTCGGCATAGGAGCACCAGGTTGGCGAGTGAGGTGGGTCCGCCGTCGGCCCAATGCACGACATGGTGGGCGTCGCACCAGCGGTGGGGTCTGCCGCACCCGGGATGGACACAGCCGCCGTCACGGGCCACCAGAGCCCGCCGCATCGCCGCCGGGATGGTGCGGCGGGCACGGCCCACATCCAGCACCGAACCGCCGTCGCCGGTGATCTCGGTGACCGTGGCGTCACAGGCAACACGCCGCGCCGTCTCGGAGGTGACGATCACCCCGTCTCCGAGCAGGCCAGGAGCAAGGCCGGCCAGGGACTCGGGACGCACCGTGAGGGTGAGATGCGGACGGACACCCCCCGACACCGGGGTGTCGCCGTGAGCCAGGTGATCGGCGCACAACTCGACCAGGGCATCGGCACGTCGCTGAGCGGATGAGCGCCCATCGTTGGCATCCAGGTTGCCGGGTTCGACCATCGCTCGTAGCGCCGTGGTGACGATCTCGCCACCCTCCGGATCCAACTCCCCATCCACCCGCACCATCCCACCGAGCGTTCGGGAGACGTGGAGATGCCCCCGGTCGTGGAGATGGTCGGCGTCACGGGCCGACGCCTCCCGGTCGGCTGCCTGCTTCCAGTACTCGAGGGCACGAAACGCGTGGCGCATGGAGAGGCCGGAGATCGAATCGACCAGCACCGCCTCGTCACGCTCAAACAGCCTGGGCGAAACCCGGGCGGCGCCGAGCAGCATGCCCACCCGAGGGCGGTCGATCGTCGCCGAGGCAAACGCCTCGCGGACATGGGGATGCTCGGTCAACCCCCGCGCCTCGGCCACGGCGCGGCGCGCCGCATCCCACGAGTCGCCGGCACGGTCCACCACGAAGGCGGCCGCAGTGAGGTACCCGGCCTCGTCGAAGAGACCATCGCGATCGATAACGCCGAGCACCTCGGCGGCACGGGCCTGCAGCATCGTGATCTCCGAACGCAGCCGCAGGTACTCGTCGACCGGAGACTCCACCGCATCGGGGAGGAGCTGGTCCACCCGCATCATTTCCATCACCACAAGGTACGACCCGGGTGTGACAGGACGACTCTGCTCCGATCGGCACCACGGTCCCGCCCGGCAACTCGGTCAGCGATGCTGCCACGGTTCTCGGAACCCCGGTTTCGCTCCCCGCGGGGCCACCCCTAACTTGAGGCTTTGTGAGCCTCACCGAGTCCGACCACTCCGAGCACCCGCACCCGGACTCGACGTTCCATCCCGGTGCCGTCCTGACCGTCGCCATGGGTCACACCGTTCACGACACCTACGTCGGCTTCGTACCGGTCCTGCTCCCCCACTTCGTCGAACGGTTCGCCCTGACCAACACGAAAGCGGGGTGGCTGGCGGCGTGCACCCAGTTGCCCTCGATCCTGCAGCCCTTCTTCGGCCACCTCGCCGATCGCCTCGTGCTCCGCTGGGTGGTGATGCTGGCGCCGGCGGTGACCGCCACCGGGATGAGCCTGGTGGGGTGGGCTCCGGGCTTCATCGGCCTGGCGGCACTGCTCGCAGTCGTCGGTCTCTCCAGCGCCGCCTTTCACGCCGTCGGCTCGGCGACCGCGGGACACCTCTCCGGCGCCCACCTCGGCAAGGGCCTCAGCGTGTGGATGGTGGGCGGCGAACTGGGAATGGTGATCGGACCGCTGCTCGCCGGTGGAGCACTCGCCGCGCTCACCCTCAAAGGGCTGTCGTGGCTCATGGTGCTCGGATGGACTGCGTCCTACCTCCTCTACCGCCGGTTGCGCAGCGAAGCCCTCCACGCCGTCGCCGACACCGAACGGCCCGAGTGGCGCGACGCGCTGCGGCGGATGCGGCCGATCATGCTGCTCATGGCCGGCCTCGTGGTGCTGCGGGCCATGTCGGTGAGCGCACCGGCGGTCTTCTCGCCGATCTTCCTCAAGGAGGAGGGAAGCAGCGGTCTCGTCGCCGCCGCCGCGGTCACGCTGTTCCAGGAGTCAGGCATGTTCGGCACCCTTGGTGCCGGGTGGGTGAGCGACCGGGTGGGGCGTCGGGCCGTGCTGCTCTTCGGTGCCATCGCCGGACCGGCAGGTCTGCTGCTCTTCACCGCCCTCGAGGGATGGGCGCGGTTCCCCTTCCTGTTCCTCGCCGGTGCCGCCACGCTCTCCATGCATCCGGTGTGCATGGCGCTGGTACAAGAGCGGTTCCCGGAGAGCCGGGGCCTGGCCAATGCCCTGTACCTGTCGACGGTGTTCGTCATCTCCTCGGCCGGCGCCGTGGGCGTGGGAATCCTCGGCGACCACATCGGGCTGCGCCCCGCCTTCGTGGTGAGCGCCCTCATCACCGTGTTGAGCGTCCCGCTGATGCTCATGCTGCCTCCGGACCGACGCCGGGGCTGATGCCTACCCCGGCCTGGTGACGTCCTCCAGCCGCGCCGCGAAGAACGCAATGAGGTCGTCGGCGTCGAGGTTGATCGCCACCCCGTGCGCACCGCCCCCGATCGAGGCGAGACCGGCCATCGAGGCATCGGCGATGACCGGGAGCACCGTCGCCGAGCCGAACGGGGTGATGGTGCCGGGGGCGTAGCCGGTGGCGGCCAGAGCCTCCTCGGCGGTGGCCAGCGACATCCGCGACACCCCGCAGACGCCGCGCAGCTTGGACCAGTCGATGACCCGGTCCCCCGGTACCAGGACCATGAGCAGATCACCCTCACCGCGCCGCACCACGATGGTCTTGATCACCCGATCGAGCGCCACCCCGCGGGCCGCAGCCGCCTCCTGCACGGAATGGACGACGCCGTACTCGACGATCTCATGGGCGAGACCGGAGGCGGCGACGGCGCGCAGGGCCGGGTTGTCAGCCATCCAGCAACAGATCACTGAACCGGTCCCGCACCACCTTCTTGTCGAACTTGCCGACACCGGTCTTGGGAACCGAGTCGGTGAACTCGATGACGTCGGGAAGCCACCACTTCACCACCCGGCTCGAGAGGTGCGCCATGAGCTCCTCGGCGGTGACCTCCATGCCGGGACGCTTCACCACCAGGGCCAGCGGCCGCTCCTGCCATCGCACGTGCTTCACCCCGATCACCGCCGCCTCCAGCACCGCGGGATGCGCCATCAACTCCCGTTCGAGGTCGAGCGACGAGATCCACTCGCCGCCGGACTTGATGACGTCCTTGGCGCGGTCGGTGATGACGATGTAGCCCTCGGGGGTGATCTTGCAGACATCGCCGGTGCGCATCCACCCGTCGACGAACGTCTCCCGGCGATCGTCGCGGTAGTACTCGGCGGCGATCCAGGGGCCCCGGATGAGCAGGTCCCCGAACGCCACCCCGTCGTGAGGCAGCTCGACACCGGCCTCGTCGACGATCTTCACCTGCAGTCCCGCCACCGGGAACCCGGCACTCTGCAGGCGGTCCAACTGCTCGTCGAACGGCAGTGCGGCGTGTTCGGGGAGCAGGGCGGCGATCGAGGCGATGGGGTTGGTCTCGGTCATGCCCCAGCCCTGCTGGAGGAGGATCCCCCGCTCGCGGTGGAACCACTCGATCATGGCCCGGGGCACCGCCGAACCACCGCACAGGAACGCCCGGATCGACGAGGTGTCGGCCTCGGGATGCTCCATGAGGTACTGCTGGATGCCACCCCACACCGTGGGCACCCCGGCGGAGAACGTCACCTGCTCACGCTCGAACAGGCCGATCAGTGCCGGCGCCGACAGATCCGGGCCGGGGTACACGATGGTCGCCCCCACCGTGGTGGCGGCGAATGGGTACCCCCAGGCGGCGGCATGGAACATCGGCACCACGGGCAGCACCACGTCCGAGGCGGCGATGGGGAACACCGCCAGGGCACTCAGCGTGTGGAGGTAGGTGGACCGCTGGGTGTAGGCCACCCCCTTGGGATGGCCGGTGGTGCCCGAGGTGTAGCAGAGCATCATCGGTGACCGCTCATCCAACCGCGGCCACTCCCCCCAGGCGGGAGCATCGGCGATGAGATCCTCGTAGGCGATGGCATTCGGCAGCGAGCACGGCGGGACGGTGTCACCCATGACCACGAAGTGCTCGACGGTGGTGAGGTCTCCGGCAAAGCGCTCGACGAGGGGCACCAGTCCGGGGTCGACGAAGATCACTTGATCGCCGGCGTGGTTGGCGATGTACGACAACTGGTCGGGGAAGAGGCGGATGTTCAGGGTGTGGCAGACCCGCCCGGTGTTTGCGGTCGCCCAGTAGAGCTCGTGGTGGCGGATGTTGTTCCAGGCGAAGGTGCCCACCGCCTCGCCTTCACTCCCCCCGAGCCGGTCGAGCGCCGTCGCCAGTCGCCGCACCCGGTCGTCGGTGGCGCCGTAGGTGGTGCGGGTGACGCTCAGGTCGTGCTCGACGGAGACGATCTCCCGCCCGGGATGGAGCCGCACCGCGTGGTCGTACAACGTCGACAGCAACAGCGGGAAGTCATCCATCATGTGCGGCACGGCGCCCACCCCCTCGTCGGTTGGGGCGAGCCTATCCGCTGAGCCTGTCAGGCGTCGCGGTCGCCGAGCAGCTCCCGCCGCTTGCGGCCGCCGTCCCTCTCGGTGATCAGGCCCTGCAACGCCGAGAACCGCTTCAGCTACGAGGCGTCAGCCGCGGCCCTTCTTCAGGTCCTTGGTGCGATCCTCCCGCACCTTGTACACCAGGCTCTGGAACATCTCCGGGTCGGGGATGTCGCCGAAGCGCTGCTGGCCCTGTTCGCCGGCGGACTCGATGAGCAGGTCGCCGGAGCGGAGCACTCGCTCCAGGATGTTCTGCGAAAAGGCGAGGTCGTTGATGTTCTCCAGCGGGATCTCCTTGCCCTTGCGCGCCAGGACACCGCTGCGACGAATCAGCCGCTCGTTGGTGAGCACGTAATGCGTGAACCACCACGAGATGAACGGATAGAAGCCCAGCTTGAGGAAGGCGACGATGGCGAGCGCCGTGACCCCCCAGTCGAAGGCATCGACATCGGGCACCACTCTCCAGGTGAGGACCACCACCGCGATGAAGAGCAGCGTCCAGAAGAACGGAAAGACGAGGAGGCGCCAATGGGGCCGAAACTCCCGGATGACCTCTTCGCCCTCGGTGAGCAGACGGCGTGGGTACGACATGGGGGAAGGGTACCGCGCGGCCAGATGCCAGGTGCGGCCCGGGTGCCGGATGCCCGATGCCCGATAACGGGTAACACGCAACGATTCCGGCGGGCAGCGGGAGCGGGGTCGCGGGACGCCCCAGACGCGGTGAAGCCCCGAGTGAGTCTCGGCCGAAGCCTGCACCCTCCCGGGGCTTACCGGACGAAGCATTCCTTGCGACTTGCTCCTGTACCCCGCCTCGGAACGAATCCGTGTGCGTGGCCTGGCCCGGCGACCGCACCAGCGCTTTCGCCTGATGCGACCCTCCCTTGCGGGAGCGAGGTCGGAAACCGCCTCCGGGAGTT
>JACRIT010000086.1 GCA_016215655.1 Acidimicrobiia bacterium | reverse complement strand
CGTCGCCATCGGCCAGAAGTCCTCGACGGTGGCCGAGGTGGTCGAGGTGCTGGAGCGCAACGGGGCCATGGCCTACACCGTCGTGGTCAACGCTCCCGCCTCGGCGGCTCCCGCATTGCAGATGTACGCACCGTATGCCGGCTCCGCCATCGGCCAGCACTGGATGTACAAGGGAGAGCACGCCCTGGTCATCTTCGACGACCTTTCCAAGCAGGCCGTCGCCTACCGCGAGATCTCGCTCCTGCTGCGCCGCCCCCCGGGCCGCGAGGCCTACCCCGGCGACGTGTTCTATCTCCACTCCCGGCTGCTGGAGCGCTGCGCCAAGCTCTCCGATGAGCTGGGCGGCGGCTCGCTGACCGGGCTGCCCATCGTCGAGACGAAGGCGGGTGACGTCTCGGCCTACATCCCGACGAACGTCATCTCGATCACCGACGGCCAGATCTATCTGGAGGGCGACCTCTTCTACTCCGGTGTCCGTCCGGCGATCAACGCCGGCATCTCCGTGTCCCGGGTGGGCGGCAACGCCCAGATCAAGGCGATGAAGAGCGTCGCCGGGTCGTTGCGCCTCAACCTCGCCCAATTCCGCGAGCTGGAGGCGTTCGCCGGCTTCGGGTCGGATCTCGACGCCGCCTCGCAGGCGCAGCTCGCCCGTGGGCGGCGCGTGGTCGAGGTGCTCAAGCAGCCCCAGTACCGTCCGGCGCCGGTTGCCAATCAGGTGCTCTCGATCTACGCGGTGACGAATGGCCACATGGATCGGGTGCCCGTGGAGCGCATCTCCGAGTTCGAAGGCGTGCTTGCCGAGTACGTGAGCACACGCCACCCCGCCCTCGTCGATCACATCAACACCCAGGGCACCCTGCCCGACAAGGCGGCGCTCGACGCGGCCATCGGCGAGTGCCTCGAGCGGTTCCTCGGCGAGTAGACCGTGGCCAGCGCAGAACTCCGCCGCATCCAGCGACGCATCAAGAGCGTCCGCTCGACGATGAAGATCACGCGCGCCATGGAACTGATCGCCACTTCGCGCATCGCCCGGGCGCAGCAGCGGGTTGGCGCCGCCCAGCCGTACACCAGGGCGATGAACGAGGTGATCCGCAACGTCGCCGCCGCCTCGGGTAGGGCTTCCCATCCGCTCCTCGAGACCCGTGCGGTACGCACGGTCGGAGTTCTCGTCGTCACCTCCGACCGTGGCCTGGCCGGGGCGTACAACATCAACGTGATGCGTCTCGCCGAACTGCGGGCGATCGAACTGGGCAGGGCGGGCATCGACGTCCGGGTCTACGTGGTCGGCAGGAAGGCGCAGTCCTACTTCCGCTACCGCGGCTACCTCATCCAGCAGACCTTCCTCGGCGTCACCGACACCCCGGGCTACGGAGATGCCCGCGCCGTCGCCAATGTGGTGATGAACGACTTCGCCGAGGGCACGATCGACTCCGTGGAGGTGTTCACCACGAGGTACGTCTCGGCCCTGACCCAGACGGCGTCGAGTTGGACCCTGCTCCCCATCGCCCCTCCGATCGAGGCCGCCGCCGGCGCTCCCGTCGGCTACACGTACGAGCCGTCGGCCGAGGAGATCCTGGGAAGGTTGCTGCCGCGCTATGTCGAGGCGGCCGCCTTCGGCATCCTTCTCGAGGCTTCGGCTTCGGAGCATGCCGCCCGCCGGCGGGCGATGAAGGCAGCCACCGAGAACGCAGATGAGTTGACCCGGGTGCTCAGCCGTCAGGCCAATCAGGCCCGTCAGGCCGAGATCACCACCGAGATTTCCGAGATCGTCGGCGGCGCCGAGGCGCTGACCCGCGGCTGAGCCGAGGAGGAGACACCGTGAGCGCAACAGTCAGCACCGGCCGGATCGTCAAAGTGGCCGGGCCGGTCGTGGACGTCGAGTTCCCGCCGGACGCCCTCCCCGAGATCCACTACGCCATCGAGTTCGACATCGCCATCACCGGGAGCAAGAAGCAGACCGTCGTGGCGGAGGTCGCCCAGCATCTTGGCGACAACCGGATTCGTGCCATCGCCATGAAGCCCACCGACGGGTTGGTGCGCGGCGCCCCGGTGCGCAACACCGGGGCCCCGATCTCGGTCCCGGTGGGGCCGGAGACGCTGGGCCACATCTTCAACGTGCTCGGCGAGGCACTCGACACCCCGGACGGCACGGTGGGCGCAAAGCTGCGCTGGCCCATCCACCGTCCGGCGCCGGACTTCGCCGACCTGGCGGCGCAGAGCGAGATGTTCGAGACCGGGATCAAGGTCATCGACCTCCTCGAGCCGTACGTGCGCGGCGGCAAGATCGGCATGTTCGGCGGCGCCGGTGTGGGCAAGACCGTCGTCATCCAGGAGATGATCCACCGGGTGGCCACCGAGCACGGCGGGGTTTCGGTGTTCGCCGGGGTGGGGGAGCGCACCCGTGAGGGCAACGACCTCTTCGTCGAGATGACCCATTCCGGGGTCATCGACAAGGCGGCACTCGTCTTCGGCCAGATGGACGAGCCGCCCGGCGTGCGGCTCCGTGTCGGACTGTCCGCGCTCACCATGGCCGAGTACTTCCGCGACGAGATGGGCCAGGACGTGCTCCTGTTCGTGGACAACATCTTTCGCTTCACCCAGGCCGGCTCCGAGGTGTCGACGCTGCTGGGGCGCATGCCGTCGGCGGTGGGCTACCAGCCGACGCTGGCCGACGAGATGGGGGCGCTCCAGGAGCGGATCACATCGGTGAAGGGGAAGTCGATCACCTCCCTGCAGGCGATCTACGTGCCCGCCGACGACCTCACCGATCCCGCGCCGCACACCACCTTTGCGCATCTCGATGCCACGACGGTGCTCTCGCGCAAGATCTCCGAACTGGGTATCTACCCCGCGGTCGATCCCCTCGACTCGACCTCGCGGATCCTCGATCCGCGCGTGGTCGGCGACGAGCACTATGCGGTTGCTCGCCAGGTCCAGCAGATCCTGCAGCGGTATCAGGATCTCCAGGACATCATCGCCATTCTCGGCATCGATGAGCTCTCCGAGGAGGACAAGCTCATCGTGGGCCGGGCGCGGCGCATCCAGCGGTTCCTCTCCCAGCCCTTCTACGTCGGCGAGCAGTTCACCGGCATCCCGGGCAAGACGGTGCCGCTCAAGGACACCGTCCGCTCGTTCAAGATGATCGTGGACGGTGAAGTGGACAACATCCCGGAGCAGGCCTTCTTCATGCAGGGCGGCATCGAGGACGTGCTGGTGAAGGCAAAGGAGATGGCGTCCGCATGATTGCCACCCGGAGGCCGTCGCATGGCTAAGCCCTTCCGCGTCTCCGTCGTTTCCCCTGAGGCCATCGTGTGGGCCGGAGATGCCGACATGCTCGTGGTGCGGACGACTGAAGGCGAGATGGGGATCCTGGCGGATCACGAGCCGACCATGGCGGCGCTCGCCACCGGCTCCGCCCAGATCCATGCGGGTGGGGAGGTGATCACCTTGGCGGTGCATGGCGGGTTCCTCCAGATCTTCCGCAACGAGGTGACGCTGCTCACCGATCGCGCCGAGATCGCCGCCGGTGACAAGGCGCACGCCCGGAAACTCGCCGAGGCCCTCGCCGAGACCGACCGCTGACGACGGCGCCGACTCCCGGAATCGCTCTATCGTCGGGTCGTGGTCATCCTCGATGTCGGATCCGAGAACGACCTCCCCGCCATCCGGGCGTTGCTCAGTGGCTCGGGCTTGCCCCTGGACGGACTGATGGACGTTCCCACCCGCCTGGTGGTGGCTCGCCATGGTGATCGGATCGTGGGCGTTGGCGCCCTCGAGCGCCACGGAACCGCCGGCCTGATCCGTTCGATCGTCGTGTCCCCCGAGGTCCGATCGTCGGGCATCGGTTCGGGGATCGTCGCCGCCCTCGAACGGACGGCCGACGAAGACGGTCTCACCGACACCTATCTCCTGACCGAGACCGCAGAGAACTTCTTCGCCCGGCGGGGCTACCGCCGCATCGGGCGCGGCGATGCTCCACCCGCGGTGAAGGCCTCGGTGGAGTGGGCGACGGCGTGCGGCGAGTCCGCCATCCCGATGGCGCGCTGAGCGCGGCCACGGCCAGGTCCGATCCGGCTTGGGATCGAATGTCCGGCAGACGATCCCCGGGTCGGCCGGTCCCCGCCCTCGAACCCTAGAACCGCGCCGCGAACTGGTCGACCTGGCGGGGGAGGCCGCGCTCGAGGGCGTCGCTGACCACGCCCCAGAACATGCCGGCGAGGAGGCCGCGAGATCGGGCGGCAAGGGTCACGGTGATCGCGGAGGTGTCGGCTTCTGACAGCAGCGTGACGGTGCTGGTGGCGGCGATCTCGGAGGAGTCGAGCTCGAGCACCATGTGCTCGCCGGGCACGGATGCACCGACGGTGGCGGTGCCGCGGTGGCGCGACCCGGCTGCGGTGGCGGTCCAGTCGAACGACACGAGTCGGCCGTCATGCACCACCGGATTGGTGACCGCATCCATGAGGCCGAACCCGACCCAGGTCTCCGCATCCTGGAGGGAATCCCAGATGGTCGCCGCCGGGGCAGAGGCGCTGGCGGTGTGCGAGAACGTGGAGGAGGGCACCGCGGGAGGTTACCGGTGAGACGGTCGCCACTTGCCAGTTGCCAGATTCCAGATCCCGGACGCCAGAGCTGAGGTCTGAGAAGCTCCTTGGTGACTGGTGACTCAGCACCCCAACTCCACCGTGTGCCCGAGGTCGGCGGCGCGGGTCTCCCACGCGGTGCACGAGAGCGAGACGACATCGGCGAGGGCGTCGATGTCGGTCGACGCCTCGAGCGCCTCCAGGAAGGCGTCGGGATCGAGGGAGCCGTTGGCCTCGATGAAGGCCTCACCGGCGACGACGAACGACTCCATGGCACCAACCAACGCCTGGTGCTCGGGTCGCATCTCCGACGGTGGGGTGAGTGCCGAGATGGTGTCCAGGGCGGTGCGTCGCGCCGTCATCACCGCGGCGACCTGGCTCTGGGTGGGGGCCGCGCCCGGGGGGAGGGCGGCGAAAGCGGCCCGCGTCATCTGCTCGGTGGTGGCGGCCACCGTGTCGATGTAGCCGGCAACGCCGTCATCGCCGGCCCCGGAGCCCCCGCACGCGGCCAGCAGCACCGCGAGCGCCGCCACCGCGGCAATCGAGCGGACTAGCCGCACGCCTTGAACCCGTCCAGGCCGAGGAAGGCGGCAAGGGCGTCTCGGGTGTTGGGACCGATCTTGCCGTCCACGGTGAGTCCGCCAAACGCCCTCTGGAAGGCCGCCACCGCAGTCTCGGTCTTGGGGCCGTACACCCCGTCGGCGGCACCCGGGTCGTAGCCGGCGACGGCGAGGAGCTTCTGAATGGCCTTGACGTCGTCGCCGCGATACCCGGGTCGGATGATGCGGTTGGCATCGTCGAGCACGGGCATCGCCGGCATCACCCGATACACGAGGGCGATGTGGCTTCTCGTCGTCGGCCCGACGATCCCGTCCGGGTTGAGGCCGCGGCCCTCCTGGAAGGCCCGGATGGCGCCGAGGGTGAGGTTGCCCACCACCCCGTCGGCGGCGCCGGTGTCGTAGCCGATGGCGGTGAGGAAGCGCTGCAGTTCCATCACGGCAACGCCGCGGGAGTCCCGCTGGATCAAGCCGGTCGCGGCCAGCAGGTTGTCGATGGCACCGGAGTCGGGAGGACGGCAGATCGCCACCGGGTTGCCGGTCTGGGCGGCGCGCAGCGCCTCGTAGGGGTCGACGATGACGCCATCCTTGTCCATGAGCTCGAAGTGGAGATGGGGGGAGGTTCCCTCGGCGTTGCCGCTGTCTCCCACCCAGCCGATGAGCTGGCCGGCGGTGACCCGGACGCCGATGTCGATCCCGGGGGCGATTCCCCACCCCTGGCCGTCGTCGGTGCCCGGGGTGTCGTTGTTGAGGTGGATGTACTTGGACACCCAGCCGCCATCGTGGGTGATGCGGAGAGTGCAGCATCTTCCGTACTTGTCCACCCAGGCCCGATTGCCCGATCCGTTGTAGTACGTGATGACGCCGTCGGCGATGGCGACCACCGGGGTCATCTTGGAGGCCATGATGTCGATGCCGTGGTGGCTGCCGCCGGGACGAGACGCCCAGAAGTCCCGGCCGTAGCGGTTCTGCCCCGCCACGGGGAACATCATCGGATAGGACACGACCTGGCCATAGGTGTGATCGGGTCCATCGAACGGGGCTTCGTGGTTGGCGAGTGCGGTGGGCACCGCCATGGCAAAGGCCACGACGCACGTGGTGGCCACAACGGCGAGTCTTGTCATCCTGCGCATGGTCTTCGGCCTTCCGCGCGGCTGCTGTCGAGTGGACCATCCCCACCGTAGCGAGCACCGCATTTTGTGTGACATCGGCGCGTCGCCGGCCCGGCTTCAGTCAATCATGTGGCGCTCGGGCGCCGTGCCGGGGTCGGGGGATCCGCGCAGGACCGGATGCCCGTCCGATTCGATGACTGCGGGCACCAGCCGGCCGGTCACGGTGCCGTCGGGAGAGAGGACGATCTCGGCCAGCGCCGTGGTGCTGCGGTCGGTATCGAGGCGGGCCCAGACGAAGTTCCCCATGCCCCAGAAGATCGGGCGGTCCCGATACACCTCGAGGGGGAGCAGTCGATGGTGGTGGTGGGCGATGACGATGTCGGCTCCCGCGTCGACGAGGGCGTGGCCGCGCTGGACCTCGAGCGCGGTTGGGATATGGGTCTCGTTGTACTCCCCTTGGTGGAGTGACACGATGACGATGTCGACCTCCGCATCGAGGGCCGACACGACCTCGGTCATGAGTTCGAAGCGCGCCGGGGCGATGCCGGGGGTGTCGGCTTCGGCGAACCAGGGGTTGACGAGTGCCGGTCCCGGGGGGTAGGCGGGGGTGTACGTCAGGCCGGTGACACCGGAGAAGGCCACGACTGCGATCGTCCAACCGCCGCGCTCGAAGACCGCCGGCCTGACGGCTTCGGCGAGATCGGCACCGGCGCCCACGGGATGGAGACCGGCCGCCTCGAGGTTGTCCCGAGCCTGGAGGAGGGCCTCGAATCCGAAGTCGGCCGAGTGGTTGTTCGCCATGACGGCGACATCGAGGCCGGAGGCGCGCAGCACGGGTAGTGCCGAGATGTCGCAACGGAACGAGTTCGGCTTGTCGGAGAGCACGCGGCCGCCGTCGGCGGCGGCGCACTCGAGGTTCCCGATGGTGAGGGCATCCCGGGTGAACAGCCCGTTCATGCCGCTGAATGCGATCTCATAACCCGATTGGGCGAAGGCGTGATGGAAACAGTTGCAGAGGGCGATGTCTCCCACGCCGTAGATCACGATCCGCTCGCGCCATGGGGAGGCCGGAGGCGAGGTGGTGGTGGTCGTCGCGAACAGGTCGATGGTCGTCGTCGTTTCCGGCGGGGCCGTCGCGGCAGGGGAGGTCGCGGGCGGCGAGGTGTCGCCGCTGGCCGCGGGGGCGCACGACGCGCACAGGACCAGTGCCGCGATGGCGCGCCATCTCATCGCAGGGAGGGTACCCGGGTGGGCTGCGCGCCCCGGTAGAGTCTCCGCCCGTGCCCGGTCTGCTCTCCTTCCACGCCCATCCCGACGACGAGTCGATCACCATGGGTGGATCCCTCGCGGAACTGGCGGCGCGTGGAGTCCCCATCAGTGTCGTCACGGCCACTCGCGGTGAGGCCGGGGAGATCCACAATCGTGACGACGCCGACCAGGTGCGCCATCGCCTTGGGGAGATCCGCGAGGCCGAGCAACGGGCCGCGCTCGCGGTCCTCGGTGTGACCGATCTCCACTACCTCGGCTACTCGGACTCCGGGATGATGGGCACCGCCGCCAACGCGCACGGGGCCTCCTTCTGGAACGCCGATCTCATGGAAGCGACCGGGCGCCTCGTCACATTGATCCGGGCCATCCGTCCGGATGTGCTCACCGCCTACGACCCCTTTGGCGGGTACGGGCATCCCGACCACATCCAGGTGCATCGGGTCGGCACCGCGGCCTTCTTCGGAGCCGCCGACACCGGTCGCTTCCCTCGTGCCGGATTCGGCGACCCCTGGCGTGTGGGAACCCTGCTCTGGGCCACCTGGTCGCGCGAACGCGCCACCGGGGTGCGTCGGGCGATGCGGGGCGAGTCGATCGACGAACCCGACGACGAGGCCCCCACCGGGTTCCCATCGCTGTTCCTGACGCTGCGGCGCGACGTCTCTGCGTTTCTCGGGCAGAAGCGTCGGGCGCTGCTGTGTCATGACACGCAGTTCTCCACCGATTCATGGATTCGATCGCTCGCCGACGAGCAGATCGCCCCCTTCCTCGGCGAGGAGGTCTTCATCACGGTGTGGGGAGACCCGGATGTCACCGATCCCCTCGCCGCCCTGTGAGCGTCCGCCGCGGCTCACGAATGTGGTCGGGTGAGGGTTCGAGCTACCCGCAGGCGTCGGGGAGGCCGGCGACGATCCCCGTCGCCGTCGCCCGCCATCCGCTCACCCGGTCGGCGATGATCGTCACGCGGCCGGGGGAGTCCGTGGCGGGGGCGTAGCCCGCTTCGAACTCCGCCCAGGAAGCGAGGATGGCGTCGGTGGTCCCGGCGAGGTCGCCCAGGGTGAGGGCGACGGGTCCGGCGCGGTTGACGGCGACGTAGAACTCCGCATCCTCACCGGCGGGGGCTCTCGTCGTGGTGGGCCAGCCCGAGACCCGGGCGGCGACGAGATCGATGATGGCCCGTTCCGCGCCGGCGGCTGCAGCCGCCAGGGACTCCAGATCCCCGTCGGCGCCGGCACAGACGACGGAGGGGAGCTCCCACCGAACCCCCCCCACGATCACGGCCACGGTGTCGCCTGCGACGACCGTGGTCGTCCCCTCGGTGGCGGGGGGCGCCGCCGTCGTGGCGGCATCGTCGCCGCAGGCGGCGACGATCAACAGCATGGCAGGCAGGGCGGCGCGGAATCCCATACCGGTTTGACGCCTGCGACCGGCTGGGAGTTTCCGGCCCCGTACGATGCGTCCATGGAAACCGCAGCGCGCGAGGCGTGGCGCTCCTTCCTCGAGGCCTGGGCGATACCGCAGCGGTTGATCGATGCCGTCGGCGTCGATCCCCACGTCTGGCACCCCGAGTTCTGGGAGCGGATGCGGCGCGCCGAAGCATCCCGCCTCCAGGAGTCGCCCACATTGGCGATCGTCGAGGACATCGCCGGCGGCGGGAGTGTCCTCGACGTGGGTGCCGGGACAGGCCGTTTGGCGATTCCGCTCGCCGGCCGCGGTCACCGGGTGACGACGGTGGAACGTGACCCCGACATGGCGCGTTCCCTCGCCGCCGAGGCGGAGCGTGCCGGAGCCGTGATGACCCAGGTGGTCGGCGCCTGGCCGCTGGTGGCGGGCAATACCGGCATCCACGACGTGGTTCTCGCCACGCAGGTGGTCTACGACGTCGCCGGCATCGGCGGGTTCGTCGAGGCGATGCACCACCGGTCACGGCGCGGGGTGGTGGTCGAGATGACGCCGCGTCACCCTTGGACGCCGTTGTCGCGGTACTTCCGGGCGCTGCACGGTCTGGAGCGGCCGAGTCGTCCCACGGTGGACGACTTCGGTCGCGTCGTCGAGGAGGTCGTGGGGATCAGCCCGCAGCAGAGGCACTGGACCGCTCCCACCGGTCTGCGTTTCGCCGACATGCAGGAGCTGCTCGCGTTCTACCGCCGCCGTCTCCTCGTGCCGCCGGTGCGCTCGATCGAAGCGGCCGCCCTCCTCGAACCGGACGTGCGCCACACCGACGATGGCTGGCTGGTGCTCGGCCCGGAGGAACGGGACGTCGTGACGTTGTGGTGGAGGAAGTAGGTCTCCAGTCTGCCGTCTGCGATCTGCTGCTATCCGTTGACCCGCTTGCCGCCCGACGCCAGGACCGCGCCAATCCAGATCAACACCAGCCCGACCAGGAGCGTGGGTGGCAGGGCCTCGTCTCCTCCCAGGCGTGAGGCGAAGCCGCCGAGGGCCGGAGTGAGACCGCCCAGGGCGATGAGCACGTTGCCGGTGATCCGTCGACCGGTGATGCCCAGGTCACGATGGAGCCGTCGTGCCGACAAGATCGCCCCCCCGACGAGGTAGCCAACCGCATACAGATTGAGGATGGGGGTGAAGGCGCGCACCCAGGCCCAGTCGATCGATCGGCCAGCGAGCTCGTCTCCGCGCAGGGGAGCGACCGGCGACAGCATCAGGGCGGCGGCGGTACCGACCGTCAGCACCACCACCGAAGCGGCGAGCCGGTCGGCGGTATCGCGGCGATGGACCAGGTAGGCGGTGCCCTGGGCGAGGAGCACCCCGCCGAGGATCGCCCCGGCGATGTACCAAGTGCGGAACCAGCCCGGTGACCAGCCGTTGCGTTCCACGACTGCGGCCGCCAGCGTGCCGAGGCCGTAGGCAACCACCCCGGCTGCCCACCAGGCGAGATGCCGCCGGGACCGATCGCGGGCCCAGCGGCGAGCCAAGTCGGTGGCGAACGCGGCGGCAAGCACGCTGGTGGCGACGGAGACGGCGAACATCAAGCGCTGTGGTTCCGCTTCGTGGCGTGCCCGGCTATCTGGGTGACCATCGACAGGACCACACCGAGGCCGATCAGCACGTAGAAGATCGTGAAGGCGCGCCCCACTTCGGTCTCGGGGGAGAAGTCGCCGTATCCGACGGTGGTCAGAGTCGTGACCGAGAAGTAGAGCGAGTGGAACAGCGTCCAGTGCTCGACCCGGGCATAGAACAGGGTGCCGGCGAGGATCAGCACCACGGCGAGCTGGACCGTTCCCCGAAAGGTGGGGTCGGCGAAACCGATGCGAATCGCCCGGAACAGTTTGCGGAACACCACGAAGACCGAGATCACGCCGTCTCCTCCTTGGGTTCCGGGCAGCGTACGCGAGTTCGCGAGGCGGTTCAGCGGAGGGCGATGGCCTTCTCGAGGTAGGCAGGGCCCAGTCGATCGAAGGGCTCTTCGCGGCGCTGCAACCGGCCGAGGAGCGAGTCGGCGCTGAGCCGCGCCGCGGCCACGACCTCGTCGGGGTACCGGAACGAGATCGTGTGCTCGGCGAACTCGTCTTCGTCGCGAATCGAACACTCCCCGTCCCGGGTGCGAACCACATCGAGATCGAGATCCACCATGGTGACCCGGCGCGGCTCCCAGGTGGCGGGGGTGGTCACGTCGACATAGACCTCGTAGTGAAACGGGGTGGCGCCGTCACCGGCGTTCCACACCGCAGTCCACCAATCGCGGCGGGGGATGAACACTGCGAACGCCGGTGAGATGATCGGGGTCTCCAGGCCGCGTTGCACCGCGGTGCCATCGGGTGCCCCCAGCCACACTCCGTGCTCGTCGGAGCCCAGCGGCCGCATGCCGAAGTGCCAGTGCAGCGACCCGTCGTACTTGGTGTAGCGGACGATGACCATCGCGACGAGTCTGGTCAGTTCGGGGGCCAATGGCGAGCCACGCCCCCGCTACCCGCTTCCAGCCTCCGGCTGGAAGCTGGCAGCTCCGACAGCGCTATGCCACCGTCCAGGTCCCTGCCGAGGCGATGAGGGCGGCGAGGTCGCCGCCGCCCTTCTTGGCCTGGGCGTCGTGGATCTGCTGCTGCAGGGTCTCCTCGTACACCGGCCGGTCCACCGAGCGGAAGACCCCGATGGGGGTCGGCCCAAACGGACCGTGGCTGAGCCGGCTCAGCGCGTAGGCAGGCCCGGCGCTGGCAGCCGTGGCGTCGTGCACGTGGATGGCGTCGATGCCGACGTCGGCGACGCTCACGATGCGGGCGGTCCCACCCTCGATGATGACCCCGCGATCACGGTCGGGACCGAAGACCACCTTCTCGCCGTGCACCAGGGGGATCCGGTTGAGGTCCCGTTCCTCCTTGCCGGTGAGGGCGATGAAGGCCTTGTCGTTGAACACGTTGCAGTTCTGGTAGATCTCGACGAAGGCCGATCCCTTGTGCTCGTAGGCGCGGTTCAGGATCTCGGTGGTGTGTGCCCGGTCCATGTCGATGGTGCGGGCGACGAACGTGGCCTCGGCGCCGAGGGCGAGACTCACCGGGTTGAAGGGGAAGTCGATGGATCCCGACGGCGAGGACTTCGTGCGCTTGCCGAGTTCGGACGTCGGCGAGTACTGGCCCTTGGTGAGCCCGTAGATCTGGTTGTTGAACACCAGGATCTTCAGGTTGATGTTGCGGCGCAGGGCATGGATGAGGTGGTTGCCACCGATGGACATGGCATCGCCGTCACCGGCGACCACCCATACCGACAGCTCGGGCCGTGCCACGGCGATACCCGATGCGATCGCCGGGGCGCGCCCGTGGATGGCATGGACCCCGTACGTATTCATGTAGTAGGGGAACCGGGAGGCGCAGCCGATCCCGGAGACGAACACGATCTTCTCCTTGTCGACCCCCATCTCGGCCATGAAGTTCTGCACCGAGGCGAGGATCGTGTAGTCCCCGCACCCCGGGCACCACCGCACCTCCTGGTCGGTCTGGAAGTCCTGACGGGTGTATTTGGCTCCGGTCGTCATCCGATCATCTCCGTCAGCTTGGCTTCGATCTCTGCTGCCTTGAAGGGCTGGCCCTGAACCTTGGGATAGCTCGTGGCGTCGATGAGGTACTCCGCCCGGAGCATGCGCGACAACTGGCCGCGGTTGAGCTCGGGCACGAGCACCCTGCGGTATCCACCGATCACGGCACCCAGGTTCGGCGGGAAGGGGTTGAGGTGGCGGAGGTGGATCCGGGCCACCTTCTTGCCCTGGGCCCGCACCCGCCGGACTCCGGCGAGGATCGCGCCGTACGAGGAGCCCCATCCGATGACGAGCACATCGGCTCCGTCATCGGCGTCGACAACGGCATCGGGAATGTCGGCGGCGATCCCGCGGATCTTGCCTTCGCGCAGCAGGGTCATCCGCTCATGGTTCTCCGGCGTGTACGAGACGTTGCCGGCACCGTCCTTCTCCAACCCGCCGAGGCGATGCTCCAGGCCGGGAGTGCCGGGTACCGCCCACGGTCGCGCCAGCGTCTTGGCGTCGCGCAGGTAGGGGATGAAGGTGGCGTCGGGACCGTTGGGGGCGACGGTGAAGGGCACGCTGATATCAGGCAGGGTGGCGAGGTCGGGAAGCAACCAGGGCTCGGTGCTCGTTCCGATGTAGCCGTCGGAGAGCAGGATCACCGGCGTCATGTACTTGAGGGCGATGCGGGCCGCTTCGACGACCACCTCGAAGGCGTCGGCAGGCGTGGCCACGGCGACGATCGGCAGCGGCGACTCGCCGTGGCGCCCGTACATCGCCATGAGCAGATCTGCCTGTTCGGTCTTCGTCGGAAGGCCGGTGGAGGGACCGCCGCGCTGGACATCGATGATGAGCAATGGCAACTCGGTCATGAGGGCGAGGCTGATCGTCTCGCTCTTCAGGGCCAGGCCGGGACCGCTGGTCCCGGTGACGCCGAGGTGCCCGGCGAAGGAGGCGCCGAGGGCGGCGCCGGCAGCGGCGATCTCGTCCTCGGCCTGGAACGTGCGAACACCGAAATTCCGATGTCGCGCCAGCTCGTGGAGGATGTCGGAGGCCGGGGTGATCGGGTACGAGGCATAGAAGATGGGGAGGCGTGCTGCCTGGCCGGCGGCCATGATCCCCCAGGCGAGCGCCTGATTGCCGGTCACGTTCGTGTAGGTGCCCGCGGGAAGGCGGGCAGGCTGCACCCGGTAGGTGTGGCGGAACATCTCGGTGGTCTCGCCGAGGTTGAAACCGGCACGGAAGGCCAGTTCGTTGGCTGCCTTCACCTCGGGCTCGCGGGCGAACTTCGAGGCGATCCACTCGAGGGTGGGCTCGAGCGGCCGCTGGAACATCCAGGTCATCAACCCGACGGCGAAGAAGTTCTTCGAGCGCAGTGCGTCGCGACCCTTCACCCCGGAGCCCTCGAGCGCCCTCTTGGTGAGATCCTCCATGGGCACCTTGAGCACCCGGTAGGCGTCGAGCGATCCATCCTCCAGAGGGTTGACCGCGTAGCCGGCGCGGGCCAGGTTGCGCTCATCGAAGGCGTCGGTGTTGATGACGATGATCCCGGCAGGCGCCAGATCCATCAGGTTGGCCTTCAGCGCCGCGGGGTTCATTGCCACGAGCACATCGGGCTGATCGCCGGGCGTGAGGATGTCGCGGTCGGCGATGTGGACCTGGAACGACGACACCCCGGGGAGGGTGCCGGCAGGGGCGCGAATCTCCGCGGGGAAGTTGGCAAAGGTGCTGAGGTCGTTGCCGAAGATGGCGGAGGCATCGGTGAACCGGGCTCCGGCGAGCTGCATGCCATCACCCGAGTCGCCGGCGAACCGAATGGCGACGGTGTGGACCTGTTCGGTCTCGCTGTTGTCGATCGTGGGCGCTTCCGACACGCTCCGTCACTCCTTGCAGATCGAGGCGTCGACCGATGGCATCGGCGCCGGCTTGGGGGCGACGGGCTTGGTGCCGCCCTCCGAAGGGGTCATTGTACGGGTCCTCGCGCAGGTCACACGCGGGGCGGACTGAATCCGACGATTCCGGCCATCTCGAGACCGAGACCGGCGTCGAGGAGCCGATCCTCGGCGAATCGGGGACCGATGATCTGAACCGACACCGGGGGCGTCCCGGCAGCGGCGGTTCCGGCAAGGGGCACGGCCAGGGCGGGGAGGCCGGCCTGGTTGACCAGCGTGGTGAACCACGACAGCGCCGGACGGTAGGGCTCGGGATCGGCGCCGGCGTCGACGAGATCGACCCCGATGGGCTTGCGCAGCGTCGCCGTCGTCGGTGTGACCAGGAGATCGACGGTGGCGAACGCCCGGTCGAATGCTGCGGCGAGGTGATGGCGCCACGCCCAGGCCGCGGTCACGGCGTCGGTGCCGTGTTCGAGATCCCGCAAGAGGCGCTCCCGGACCTCGGAGCCGTAGCGGGTCGGATCGCTGGTGATCCAGTCGCGGTGCACCGCCCCCACCTCGGCATAGGAAGCACGCGGCAGGCCGGCGGGATCGAGGAGTGCGGAGACGATGGGCGTGACTTCTGCACCGGCAGCTTCGAGTGCGGCGAGGAATCCGGTGAAGCCGGTGGCGATCCGAGCGGCCAGAGGGCGGTCCACCCACGGGTGCGGTACGCCGACACGCAGGCCGCGCAGTCCGCTCGGCCCGTCGGGGACGATCACCGGCCGGGGCTCCGACCAGGGGTCTGCAGGATCGTCGCCGGCGATCACCGCGTATACCGCGGCCGCGTCGGCGACCGTCGTGGTGATCGGCCCGACGGTGTCGAGGGACGGGGCGAGGGGGAACACCCCGGTGAGCGGTACCCGGCCATGGCTCACCTTGAGCCCGACGCATCCGCACATCGCTGCCGGGACGCGAACGGACCCTCCGGTGTCGGTGCCGATGGCGACGGGAACGGCGCCGGCGGCGACCGCGGCCGCCGAGCCGCCCGAGGAGCCACCCGGCGAGGTCGCCGGATCCCACGGGTTGCGCACCGCTCCGAACCACTCGTTCTCCGAGGAGAACCCGAAGGCGAACTCGTGAAGACCGGTGCGGCCGACGATCACCGCTCCGGCGCGCTCGAGCCGGTCCACCACCGTGGCCGAGTGTCGTGGCACATGGCGATAGAAGGACGAACCCGCGGTCGTCACGCGTCCGGAGTGGTCGATGATGTCTTTCAGGGCGATCGGAACTCCGGCGAGAGACCCGGGATCGCCGCCGGCGGCGACGAGAGCATCGATGGCTGCCGCCCGGAGCCCGGCGGCGTCGTCGATGGCGATGAAGGCATGGTGCGGATCGGCGCGGACGGCGTCGAGCGCCACCGCGATGCGGTACGCCGACGGGGACCCCGCTCGGGTCGAAGCCGCCAGCGCGCCGATCGTCACGAGATCGTGATGGGGCGATCGTCGGGGAAGATCGACACCCAGGGAATGCCGGCGGGCACGACGGCTTCGGTGCCGTCGGCGTTGAGCAGTCGGAACTGATCGGTGATGCCGGTCCGCTCCCAGGTGCCCGTCCACATGCCGCCACGCGAGATCACCCAGGCGGCGCCGCTGCCGGTGGTTCCCGTCTCCGGGACCGGGGTGCCGTCTGCCGGAGGGAACGCGGTGTACTCGTCACCGGCGAGGATCACGAGCACGTCGGCCGCGATCTTTCCGCGCGCACCATCGATCGTCTCGTACTCCTGCGGGGTCGTGCCGTGCCACCGTGTGTACCGGCCGTCCTCGTATTTCCAGGTGATCACCGTCGAGTCGCTCCACGACAGGGTGACGGCGGTGGCGGGGGTCTCGGGAATCCGCCACTCACCCAACCGGTAGATCCAGGTGGGTGCCGTGTCCGGGTACCCGCGGGCAGCGGCGGTCTGGCGGACCAGAGTGGTGTTGGCGTAGAGATCGTGGGGGGCGACCCGGGTGGAGATGCGGTAGAGCCCGATCGTGCCCTCCCCGATGAGCTTCACCCCCCGGCGCACGGCCAGGCCCTGCACCCAGGGCTGGCCCCCCGAGATGACGAGGGGAGCGGGAATCGCCGGGAGGATGGTGGAGTCGGTGGGGCGCAGCGACCGAACCGGGCCGAGGTACTCCGAGTCGTTCCCGTGGAACACCGCGATGAATCTCGTGAATCCGCCCTCGACGAGGATCTCGATCACGCCGTCGGCCTCCTGGAGTCCCGACTGCGGCCGGGCGTCGGGATGATTGTCGATCTTCACCGCCACCGCCCGACGATCGAGGCCGGCGTCCCTCTCTGCGGCGAGGCCGTTCACCGCGGAGCGCTGGCCTTCGGGGAGGATGGTGATCAGCGACGGGTCGACGGTGGTGGTCGTCGCCATGGTCGTGGTGGTGGAGGTCGTGGTGGTCGTCGCCGCGGTCGTGGTGGTCGAGGTGGTGGTCGTCGTCGCCATCGTCGTCGTCTCGGCGGCGGTGCCCGAACACGCCCCCGCGGCGAGCAAGAACGCGAGGAATGCAGGGGCGCGACGCATGATCCAGGTGAGGCTAGTGAGTCGCCAGGTGTATCCGGATCCGACGAAGAGGCGTGCGATCAAGAGGGCGCGGGCTCGAGGATCAGCGTGTGGCGGGTGGTCCGGTGGACGTCGGCCGGAGTGACGGCGATGGTGAGCCCGTCGCCACGCAACCAGAGGTCGACCTGATCGGCATAGTGAGGCGAGTAGGGGTTGCCCGATTGTCCGCCGGGGAGGGCAAAGCGGGCGTGCTGCCACGCTCCCACTTCGACGGCGAATCGCAGCGATGCGATGGCGAAGTCGGGGTTGGCCAGCGGGTCGAGGGGATTCACCGGGGCGGGGTTGAGGGTGTTGGCATCGCCGCCATGGGAAAAGGGCCCGAGGTCGTAGATCGCCGCGAGCACCGGTCTGGCACCCAGAGGGTGGCGCAGGCGCAGCGGTCGAACGGCGCCCCAGGCCCATCGCGCCGGGTCCGAGCCCGCCCGGGTGGTGAGGACCGCTCCGGCGTGGCGTACCGACTCGGCGATGGCGGCGTCCCATCCGTCGTCGAACCACCCCTCGGGCTGGGCGAGCACGAGGTCGACGAGATGGGAGAACCGCCGCACCGCCAGACCCGTCATCGGCACCAGCGGCGTGAATCCGGTGCCCAGGGCATACCGTGCCGAGTGCGGGGCCCGCCGTTCGGCGATGCGGCACGCCAGGTGCGCGGCGAAGACTTCGAAGACCGCGGCACCCGCCGAATCGGCCGTGACCCGACCATCCCACGCGCGCAGCAGCACTGCCGCCGGCGCCTCCTCCCCGGAGATGGCGGCGAGCACCCGGGATCGCATCTCCCGCCACGGCAGCGACTGCTGATCGAGCTGCATCCGCAACACTGCGGCCACGTCCCAGTTGCGCCGCGCCGCCAGCAGCTCGGTGATGCGGGCCACGCGGTAGCCGTCGAGGAAGTCGCTGCCGAGGTAGTGGTCGCTCGCAGGCAGGTTGTTGGCGGTCGCCACGAAGCCGCTGTCAGGATTCGACACCGCAGGGAGCTCCGCCGCCGGGATTCGCCGGGGATGCCAGGCGGTCGCCGGATCGGACGCATCCTGAGGGATCGTTCCACCGCCCCGGCCGCGGATCGGAGCCTCGCCGACCAGCTGCCATCCGATGCCATCGGGTCCGGCGTAGGCGACGTTCAAGGCGACGGTCGGCCACTCCCGGAACCGATACTGCAGGTCGGTGAAGGTGCGGACGCGACCGAGATGCAGCGCTGCGCCGAGTCCGGGACCGGGTCGCAACCAGGTGGCGGCGAGCGAGAGCGCCCCGAACGGTCCATCGAAGGCCGGTCCCACGATGGGTCCCCGGTCGGTGACCATCACCGTGATCGTTTCGTCAGAGCCCCCGCGCACCGTGATGGTCTCGATCCGGGTCTCGCAGGCGACGAGTCGCCCGTCGCGTCGGACGGCAGCGCCCTCGACGGTTTCGACGAAGAGGTCGGTGTCGTCGATGAGGCCGGCGGTGACACCCCAGGCGACATGGTCGTTGTGTCCCACGCCGAATACCGGGGTCGCCGGAACGGCGGCTCCGCACAGGCTCCATTCCGGTGTGGAGATCCGTGCCAGGTACCAGTGCGGGGGCAGCATCGGGGCGAGGTGGGGATCGTTGCCGAGGATGGGGCGCCCACTCGTGGTGCGGGAGCCGGCGATCGCCCAGTTGTTCGAGCCCCCGCCGGGAGCGAAGAGATGCCCCGCCGCGGCGAGGTCCTCTGCCAGGGCGTCGATCACCCGCAGTGCCGGAGCCCCCGGCCGGTCGGAGGCGGGATGGCGCGCGGGATAGGAGGGGTGGAGGTCGGCGACCGCGGCGGGACCGTCGAGGGCGAGCATGCGCAGGCGCGCCAACTCGACGTCCCAGTTCGAGGCGAGGGCGAAGGACTGCACCGCCAGGAATCCCAGGGCATCGCTCGCGGTGAACCTCGTCGGACGCACCCGGAGGAGGAGGAACTCGTGCGACCGGCCGCCGCCACCGGCGTCCATTCCGGCATTGACCCCGGCGGCGAACGCCTCGAGCCGTGCGCGATCGTCGGCCTTCAGGGCCGCCAGGGCCGCGGTTCCGTACCGGGCAAAGCCGATCCGCCGCGACAGCCGATCGATGGCGACCCCGTCGACACCGATGAGCGCGGCCACGGTGCCTCGCACCACTCGAGCCCGGGTCTCGATCTGGAAGGCGCGGTCCTGGCCCTGGCAGAACCCGAGGGCGAACCAGGCATCCTCATCGGTGGCTGCCGCGATATTGGGCACGCCGAATCGATCGCGTCGGATCTCGACGGCGGCACGCACCGCGGCGGGAACCCGCCCATCCAGCCGGGGTAGCCGCCGTCCGGCGGCTCGCAGCAGGGCGCGGGCGATCACGGCGCGATCGTAGGACTGCGTCGCGGGGCGTTTGCGGTCACAGGAAGCGCCGGGGCCGCGGGTGGTAGACCACGAGAAGGCGTGCGACCACGGCGTCGGGGCGAACCGGACCGAAGTGGCGGCTGTCGGTGCTGTGATCGGCGTGGTCACCCGCCAGGCGGTATCCCTCCGGTGCGACGTCCGTGACGCGCTTCACGAGGCGGAAGCCGGGCCGCTCGGGATGTTCGGCGACGACGATGTCGCCGGAATCGAGGCGAGCCGGTCGGCGGACTCCCAGCGTCCAGTCGCCGGGGCGCAGCGTCGGCTCCATGCTGTGATCGGCGATCTCGTAGCGGATGAGCCGGAGCCGGGCGGCGGCCCCGATGAGGAGGGCGATGGATCGGAGGCGCGACCGCGGCGTTTCGGGTCTCCGGTGTCGGGACGAGCGAGTGTAGGGTGAGGCCACGAGCTCCGGCGACCGCCCGCGGCTCGGCGTGACGCCGGTCCGGCCCCGGGCCGATGTCGGATTCCAGGGCGAGCCGATCGGTGCGTGCTCGCAGCAGACGAGGAGATGATCGAGATGTTCAGACCGAAGCACGTCGCACATGCCCACTGCGATCTCATGTGCGGGGTGTACGACCCGGCCCAGGCTCGCATCGAGGCGGAGTCGGTGCGGGCGATCATGCAGAAGTACCAGGATTCGACCGACGAGGTGTTCCGCCAGCGCTGCATCATCATCAAGGAACAGCGCGCCGAGATGGTGAAGCATCACCTCTGGGTGCTGTGGACGGACTACTTCAAGCCGCCGCACATCGAGAAGTTCCCGCATCTCCACGATCTGTTCTGGCGGGCCGCCAAGAAGGCCGGCGACGCCAAGAAGTCGGTCGATCCCGCCGTCGGCGACGAGCTGCTCACCCTCATCGCCGAGATCGCAGACATCTTCCAGAAGACGAAGAGCTGACGGCCCGGGTCGCCCGGCGCCCGGCTCGTTGTCTAGGATCGATTCACCGAACGCCTAGCCGTGCGGTGAATCATCGGGGTGACCCCGGAGGGAGCGGCGCTCTGGAGCCGCTCCTTTCCGCGTCCGGGCCGCTCAGGGGCGGCGGAGGTCGCGTCGCACCCAGGGGAGGCCAAGGGTGATGGACACGGCGGCGAGGCCGCCGGCGCCGACGGCGATGGCATCCACGACCCAGCCGTCGCCCAGGCCGTCTCCGAGCCACGAGGCGAGCCAGAAGGCGGCGAGCGCACCGGCGGCGGCCATCGGCAGCGTCCCCAGTCCGGTGATGGCCACTCGACGCGCCTCGGGCCAGCCGGTGCGCCGGTACCACATCACGGCGAGCGCCGCGGTGTAGACGGTGATGGCAACACTCGATGCGAGCGCCAGGCCGTCGACGCCGAGGGCCTGGTCGAGCATCCAATACACCGGGATCGCCACCGCGGTCGCCACCGTCCCGATGACCACCGGCGCCCACATCTCCTCCCGGGCGTAGAAGCCGCGAGCGAGGATCTGCTGGATCCCCCACATGGGCACCCCGATGGCGAAGAACACCACGGTGCCTGCGGTGGCGACGGTGTCGGCGGTATCGAACGAGCCCCGCTCGTAGAGGAGCCGCACCACGGGTTCGGACAGGGCGATGAGTGCCGCCGCCGCGGCGAGGCTGAGGACGATGACGTAGCGCACGGCGCGTCCCACGGCCTGAGCCAGTTCGGCGTGCTTGCCCTCGGCGGCCAGCCGGGCCAGGAAGGGGTAGGCGGCCACCCCGGCGGCCTGGGCGATCACCCCGACGGGGACGAGCATCGTCTGGCGGCCGAACGTGAGCCACGACACCCCGCCATCGGCGTGGAGCGAACCGAAGGTCCGGCCGAGCTGCTCATCGAAGACGACCAGCGACTGGCCGAGCATGAGCGGCACCGCCAGGGCGAGATACCGGCGCAGTGCCGGATGGCGGCGGATGCGCTCGCCCGGGAACCGCAGACCGTGCCGCCATGCCCCCCAGGCCTGGAGGGCGAAGATGCCGAGCACCGCACCGGCCAGCGCTCCCCAGGCGAACCCGTCCGCCGAAGGGTCGTCACGCCCCAGCCCTCCGATGAGCCCGCCGACGATGATCGCCACGTTGTAGACGATCGGCCCGAGCGAGGGGATGACGAACTTCTCGCGGGCGAACTGCCACGCGGTGAGCAACTGGCCGAGGACGAAGAAGATCTGCGCGGGAAGGACGATGCGGGTGAGGCGGGCGGCGTTGGCCGCCTGCTCGTCGGTGAAGCCGGGTTCGACGAGGCGCAGGAGCGGCTCGACGAACGGCATGGCGACGATCACGAGGAGGGTGATGCCGATGGTGAGGGGCCGGGTGATCGCCCAGAAGGCGCGCCGCGCATCCGCCTCGTCTCCGACGGCGAGGCGCCGGGTGAGCAGCGGGATCAGGGTGATCGCCATGTAGGCGCCAGCGAGGAGGTAGTTGAGCAGGTCGGGGATGAGAAACGCCACGAAGTACTCGTCGCCGGTGGCACTGGCGCCGAGCAGCCAGGCGAATACCACCTGACGGACCAGGCCGAGCAGACGCGAGACCAGGACCCCGCCGGCGACGATGACGGCCGCGATCCCCATGCGCCGGTAGAGGCCGTGGGGCGTCCGAGAGGTCATCGGTGGGACGGTAACCGGTGCGTCACCCGTTGCCCGTTACCCCGTGACGCGGGAGCGCGGGCGGTACTCCGCCCGCGCTCCCGGTTGCCTGGTGTCTGGTGCCTAGACCTTGGGAATCCGCAGCACCTGGCCGACGTAGATGAGGTCGGCCTTCTTGATCATGGGCTGATTCGCCTCGAAGATGGCCTTCCACTTCGACTCATCGCCGTAGTACTTCTTGGCGATCTTGCGCAGCGATTCGCCCTTCTTGACGGTGTGCATCGTCCCGGTCTGATCGGCGGCCTTCTTGCGCGCATCGAGCTCCTTCTTGAAGGCGGCACGGCGCATCTCGAGCTCGAACTTCGCCTTGGCCTCCTTGCGCGCCTTCTCGGCGGCCTTCTGTGCGACGACTTTCGCCTGGCCCGACGCCATCCCGGCGCGGGCGGCAGCGGCCTTGCGGAGCTCGACCTGCTCCTTGGAGGACATGCCCACCGCCAGGCTGTCCTTCACCCTGGCGACACCCTTGACGTTGCCGACGGCGAGAAGGACCTTCTCCTTGGTGGCCTGATCGGCGGCGATGCCCATCACCGTGGCGACACCTTTGTCGTACTGGATGTCGAGGTCGGTCACGCGGAGCCTCAGGGCCTTCACCCGCGCCACGAGGGCCTTCTCGAACTCGTCGGCGGTGTCGATGTTGGTTCCCTTGAGCGACTCACCGACTTCCTTGAGGAAATCGAGATCCATGATTCACTCCCTTCGTTGGAGTCGATGCTACCGACCGCTCGGCCTCAACGCGTCAGAGCAGGTCGCGTCGTCGCAGAAGTGAGGCCGCCGCGGCCACCGCGACGACCGCGATGACGATCGCCTTGGCTGCCGCGCCGCCGGCACCGGGTGTCACCGAGCCGAGCGCCTCGCCGAGCTGACTCTGTGACTCCGGGACGAGACCGGCGTAGGCGCTGAGGCCGATGCGGAAGAGCGACACATTGGCCAGTGAAGCCGCGGCGAACGTGATCCCGTTCTCCCAGATGAACACGTAGACGAGGCCGAGCAGCACGGCACGCGACGTGAAGTAGCCGAGGAGCAGGAAGACGGAGATGTAGGCGAGAGCCGAGAGCGAGGCCGCGAGGACCGCCGGTCCCATGAGCGACCAGTCGCCCGCACGAAGCCCGACGACCCCGGAGGCGAGCGCGGCCGCCGGGCCGACGATGACGGTGGTGGCGACCCAGGCGGCTCCGAGCTTGGCGGCGGCGATGAGCCATCGGGGCACCGGGCGGAGGATGAGGAACGACAGGGTGCCGTCGCGGCGCTCGTCACCGAGCGAGCTGGCGCCGAGGATGAGCGACACCACCGGAAGCACGATGAGGAAGATGATCACGAGGGGGGCATCGTGGAATCGCTCGACGACCGCACGATCCGAGGCGGTGCGCGTCGTCAGGAACATCACGACCGAGGGGAGGAGGGCCAGCAGGCCGAAGGCGAGCAGCCGCTTGCCGCCGAGCAACTGGCGAAGGGTGACCCGGGCGACGGCGAGGAACGCGGTCATCGGCGGTGGACCAGATAGCGGAACACGCTCTCGAGCGACTCGTCCTCCGGTTCGAATCCGGTGAGGCGGGCCCCGGCCGTCTCGGCGATGCGGGGCACCACCCGGCCGAGCCTGACGAGGTCGGTGGTCTCGACGTGGATCCTTCCCCCGTCGACGGCCACCGACCCGACGACGTCTTCGGCGAGAAGGGCAGCGGCCACCGCGCGGGTGCCGCCGACATCGATGCGGACCCGGTACGGGATGTCGGCCATGGCCCGGCGGATCGAGGGCACATCCCCGGCGGCGGCGAGCCTGCCGTCCACCACCGCCAGGACCCGGTCGGCCATCCGCTCGACCTCGCTCAGGACATGGGAGGACACGATGACGGTGCGTCCCTCGGCAGCGAGGCGGCGGAACACCGCGATGAGGTGGGCGCGTTGCACCGGGTCGGTCCCATTGAGCGGCTCGTCGAGGATGAGGACCTCGGGCCGGGTGACCAGTGCGGCTGCCACCTTGGCGCGCTGGCGCATTCCCTTGGAGAATCCGGCGATGGGACGATCCGCGGCCGAGGCGAGATCCACGGCCTCGATGGCCTCGGCGACGCGGTCCCGGGCTACCCCGGTGAGATCGGCGGCGAACCGCACGAATTGGCGGGCGGTGAGGATTCCGTACACGGCGTCTTCTTCGGGCACGAGTGCGAGCCTGCGATAGACCGACGGGTCGCGTCGCGGATCTACGCCGAGCACGCGTACCGAGCCGTCGGAGGGACGGAGCAGTCCGCACAGCATGCGCAACAACGTGGTCTTGCCCGCACCGTTGGGACCGAGGAGGCCCGTGAGCCCGGGGCCGAACGAGCACGACAGGTCGGACACGGCCACCTTCTGGCCGAACCACTTCGAGACATCGGTCACCTCGATCGTGGCCGCCGCGGAGAAGGCGGGACCCGCGGTCATGTGATCCTCCGTTGCCGGAAGAGCACCACCAGCCACGATGCCACCGCCACCGTGACGATCACCACGACCGAGAGGATCGGGTCATAGCCGGCTCGTTCCGGGATCCAGGAGTGCGTCGAGCTGTCGAGGATCCAGTCCTTCACGTACCCGGGGTGGTGCTGGAAGGCGAACAATCCCAGGGACGGGAACCCTGCATCGACGAGTGACGCCGAGGTCGGCCCGGAGATGGTGATCACCCCGAGGAACACACCGGCGGCGAGGGCGGCGCGTTTCGAGACGCTGGCCACGGCGAAGGCGAGCGGTGCGAATGCGGCGAAGTACACCACCGAGGCCGCCAGGGTGGTGAGGAGCACCCCGGCCTCCGAGGTCACATACGACCCGAAGCCCTCGGACGACACCCAGGCCCGGCCGAGGAACAGGACCAGATGGGGGAACCAGAGGAACGAGATCACCACGGTGGCGAGCGCCGCGCCACGCCCGATGAGGTAGTCGACCGTGGTCAGGGGTCGTGAGGCGTAGACCTGAAGGGTGCCGTGCACCCGGTCGGGGATCAGCAACTCGCCGGCGGCGAGGGCGATGAAGATCAGTGCCATCGACCCGGTGAGGTCGAAATACTGCGGGTGGTCGAAGAAGTCGACCGTCTGATCGAACTCGCCTGCCACGACGGAGAGCGCGACGAAGAACAACGCCGGCAGGATGGACACCGCCATGAGCACCAGGGGGAACACCTTGCGGCGCATCTTGCGGCGCAACCCGAGCACACGACGCAGTCCGTCCTTGTAGAGGGCACGGCGGGCACCCGACCGCCCGAGGCGCTCTCCCTCGTGCGGCCGGTATCCGAGGTCGAAGACGACACCTTCAGCCATCGACGGCTCCCGCCTCCAGGAACACGTCTTCGAGGGTGGTGCGGCGCGGTCCAAGGCGCCTGATGGCGGCGTCGGCGGCGATCACCGCGTCGCGGGCGGTGTCGAACGCCGCACCCCCCGTCTGGGAGATCACCAGCGCCACCCCGTGGACCCGCACCTCGGCGCCGAGCCTGCGGGCGGCGGCGGCGACGGCCTCGAGATCGCCGATCACCTCGAGCTCCGCCTCGTCCATCGTGGAGAGGTCGGACAGCGGTCCTGACCGGAGCACCTTGCCGCCATCGAGCATGATCACCCAGTCGCACGTGCGCTCGATGTCGGTGAGGACGTGCGATGAGATCACGGCGTTGATGCCGAAGTCCTCGAGCCGGGTCACCAGGTCGAGCATCTCCTCGCGGCCCTCCGGATCGAGCCCGGCCGTGGGCTCGTCGAGCAGTACGAGCTCGGGGTCATGGACGATCGCCTGGGCGAGCTTGGCCCGCTGCTTCATGCCGGTGGAGAACTCCCCGATGAAGCGGAAGCGCTCCTCGTGGAGACCGACCAGGCCGAGGACGTCGCTGGCGCGTTGACGGGCGGCGCGTGGCGGGAGCCCGCCGAGCTCGGCGGCATAGCCGAGGAAGTCCGCCGCCGTCTGGTCGGGAGGCAGGCACTCGCCTTCGGGCATCCACCCGACCCTGCTGCGCACCTCGATGGCGCCGTGGCCGAGATCGTGGCCGAGCACCGAGATCGTGCCCGCGGCGGGAGGACGCACGCCGAGCAGGATCTTGAGCAGCGTGGTCTTGCCCGCACCGTTGGCGCCGACCAGGCCGATGCGACCCGGGGGCACCACCAGGTCCACTCCGTCGATGGCGACGATGTCGCCATAGGCGAAACGCAACCCACTGATGGCGAGGATGTCGGATGCCGGGGAGGGGATCACGAGGCGATCCTCCCACGCCGGCGTTCCGGGATCGTTACGGGTGGGAGCACCGTCACCGGTGGCGTCCGAAGAATCGGCGCCGGCGAGGCGCGGCTGACGAGGTGGCGTCTCGCACGGCCCGGACCCTCAGTTCGTCACGCTCGGCGCGCAACTCGGCGAGCCGCTCCCGGAGGAATCCTGCCTCGGTCTCCGCCTTGGCGGCGCGCTCGCGGGCCTCGGCGAGCAGGAGTCCTGCCTCGTGGAGGTTTCCCAGTTGATCCATGAGCCGATCCCAGGCGTCGCGGGGAACGAGCATGGCGGTGCCATCGCCGGTCGGTCCGGTCGCGGTCCTCTGCGACGCCGAGCGGGGGGGCGTCTTCGGTGCGGAGCGCGGGGCCGGTCGCGGGCTGCGGGAGAGATGATGGGCCACCGACTCCGGGGTGACCATCCACTGGCGGCCGGCATCGGCGCCGGTCATGACCGCATCGATCGCCTTCTTGCGCGCCCACGTCCGCAGGGTGGCCACCGAGACCCCGAAGCGGTGCTCTGCCTCGCGCAAGGTGATGCGCGTCGTCTCACCCGCCGCCGGCGCCGTCGACCGCACCCGCGGTCGGGCCCGCTGCCTCGGCTGATCCCAGGTGAATGCCGGGTCCACGATCTTCCTCCGACGACGAGGTTAGAGCCGGCCTGGCGGGGCGGGAACGGGTCGTGGTGGGACCCGGTGGGTGCCGGATCTCCGGCGCTCCGGCCGGGCCGGGCACTTCGTGGGATAATCGCCGGCGTGGCCCACAGGGAGTTGCCGTCCGAGACCGAGGTTCGCGCGCTCGTCGCCCGGATCGTCGACGCCGTGACCACTCCATCGGCCCCGAAACCCGCTCCAGTCCCGGCGTCGGCCACCGGCCCCGGATCCATCGCCATCGGAGCGGACCACGGCGGGTACCGCCTCAAGGAACGCCTGGCGTTCCGGCTTCGGGAAGCGGGACACACCGTCGTGGACTGCGGTACCGACTCCACCGACCCGGTCGACTACCCCGACTTCGCCGTGGCGGTGGCGCGGCGAGTGGCGACCGGGGAGTGCGCCGCGGGCATCGTGGTCGATGGAGCCGGCATCGGCTCCGCCATGGCCGCCAACAAGATCGCCGGGGTGCGCGCCGCGCTCTGTTATGACATCTCCTCGGCCCGCAACAGCCGCGAGCACAATCACGCCAATGTCCTCACCCTCGGGGCCGGATTGATCGGCGAGGCGCTGGCCTGGCAGATCGTCGAGGCATGGCTCGCCACTCCCTGGGGAGAGGGGCGCCATGCCCGCCGCGTCGCCATGATCGATGCCCTCGACGGAGTTCGAGGCCTCGACGGAGTTCGAGGCCTCGACGGCGTTCGACTCGAAGAAACCGCATGACCGACCGCGACGCCCTCGTCGAGGCGATCACCCGGGAGGTCCTGGCCACCCTGGCGGGTGAGGCCTGGGACGACTGCCTGGCCTGTGTCGGCGACTGCGTGGCGCACTCCGCTCCCAAGGTGCGCTCCGTGCTCGCCGCCGGGGCCACACGCGTCACGTTCAATGGCGCCGGCGCCGATGTGCCCACCGATCTCGCCGGCTTCATCGATCACACGTTGTTGAAGCCCGAGGCCACCTCCTCCGACATCGATCGGATGTGCGCCGAGGCCGTCGAGTACGGTTTCGCCTCGGTGTGTGTGAACCCGACGTGGGCGAAACGCGTCGCCGACGCCCTGAAGGGGAGCAGCGTCGTGGCGTGCTGTGTGGTGGGCTTCCCACTGGGGGCAGCCACCGCGGAGATCAAGGCCATGGAGGCCCGGAGGGCGATTCGCGACGGGGCCCGGGAGATCGACATGGTGATCAACGTCGGAGCGCTCAAGTCCGGCGACTATGACCTGGTGCGGCGCGACATCGCTGGAGTCTCCGAAGCCTGTCGTGAGGCCGGGGCACTGTGCAAGGTGATCCTGGAGACGGCCCTGCTCACCGACGAGGAGAAGGTGGTCGCCTCGAAGCTGGCGGTCGAGGCGAAGGCCGACTTCGTGAAGACATCGACGGGGTTTGGCCCCGGCGGGGCCACCGTCTATGACGTGGCCTTGATGCGGGAGGCGGTGGGTCCCAAGATCGGGGTGAAGGCCTCAGGTGGGATTCGCAGTGCGGAGGACGTGAAGCAGATGATCGCTGCCGGGGCGACGCGCATCGGCGCCTCGGCCGGGGTCCAAATCGTTACGGGAGGTACGTCGAGTGGCAGATATTGATCTTCGGGGCTACTCGTTCCTCGACAGCCTCCAGCCGCAGTACGCCGCGTTTCTCGGCACGGTCGCCCAGGGATTCCTCCCCCTCGCCGGCGACGCCTCCCTCTATGTGGAGATCTCGCCGGGCATCGAGATCAACCGGCTCACCGATGTCGCCCTCAAGGCGACGAAGGTGAAGCCGGGCATGCAGATCGTCGAGCGGTACTTCGGGCTTCTCGAGGTCCACTCGCCCTCCCAGGCCGAGACCCGCGCCGCCGGGGCCGCCATCCTCGCCGAGATCGGTGCCAAGGAGACGGATCGCATCAAGCCGAAGATCGCCTCGAGCCAGATCATCCGGCGCATCGACGACCACCAGGCGCAGCTCATCAACCGGATGCGACACGGACAGATGCTCATCCCCGGCCAGACCCTGTATGTCCTGGAGATGGAACCCGCTTCCTATGCGCCGCTCGCCGCCAATGAGGCGGAGAAGGCTGCGAACATCAACGTGCTCGAAGTGCGGTCCTTTGGATCACTCGGCAGGGTGTACCTCGGCGGCGAGGAACGGGACATCGATGTCGGCTGGAGGGCGGCGGTGGCCGCACTCGAAGGTTTGGCAGGTCGGGAAGCTTCCTGACCGGGGATCACCCCGGCGGGTCGGACAACAAGGGAGAACGAGAACCCATGGCTGAAGCACTGGGAATGATCGAATGCCGCGGGTTCGCGGCGATGGTGGAGGCGGCCGACGCGATGGTCAAGGCGGCCAAGGTCGAGCTGGTCTCGTATGAGAAGACCGGTGGGGGGTACGTGACGGCGGTGGTGCGCGGTGACGTCGCGGCGGTCAAGGCCGCCATCGACGCCGGTGTCCGCGGTGCCGAGAAGGTCGGCGAAGTCGTCTCGACACACGTCATCGCCCGTCCCCACGTCAACATCGACCTGGTACTGCCGCTCGGCCGCGCCGACGAGGCCGCGGCAGAGTCGGCCTAGCCGGGAGCGCGGACCGTGCTCCTCGGCCGGGTGGTTGGCACGCTCGTAGCGTCGCGCAAGGAGGCCACGATGGAGGGCCTCAAGTTCCTCGTGGTCCGGCAGATCGATGTCGACGACGCGGATACGTCCGGCTATGTCGTCGCCGTCGATGGTGTCGGTGCGGGCGTGGGCGAGGTCGTGATGTACGCCACCGGTTCGTCGGCGCGCCAGACCGCGGCCACCCGGGATCGGCCATGCGACGCCGTGATCATGGCGATCGTCGACACGTGGGAGGTCGGCGGCGACGTGAAGTACGTGAAGTGACATGACGCCCTACAGCGATCAGGACGTCCAGGCGATCATCGCCCGGGTGCGGGCGCGTCTCGGGGGAACGGCCGACGCCGCTCCGGCGAACCCCCGGGTTCCCGTCCCGGTGCCGGACACCTCGCTGGGTGAGGGCCTCTACGCCACCGTCGATGAGGCGGTGCAGGCCGCCGAGCGGGCCTACAACCGCTACACGGCCCTCGGCACCGGTATCCGCACCGCCGTGATCGGTTCCATTCGCACCGCGATGCTCGCCAACGCCGAACACCTCGCCCGGCTCGCCCACGAGGAGACCGGACTCGGCAGGACCGAGGACAAGGTCCGCAAGAACATCCTCGTTGCCACCCGCACGCCCGGCCCCGAGGATCTCGAACCGCTCATCGAGACCGGCGACGGCGGGATGATGCTCACCGAACACGCCCCGTTCGGGATCATCGGCTCCATCACTCCGACCACCAATCCCACGGCAACGATCATCAACAACGCCATCGCCATCCTCAGCGGTGGCAACGCCGTGGTGTTCAACGCTCATCCCAATGCCCGCAAGGTGTCCGCCGAGAACGTGCGCCTGCTCAACCGGGCCGTCCTCGCCGCCGGCGGTCCGGCCGATCTGGTCACGGCCGTCCCCGATCCGACCATCCAGTCGGCGCAGGAGCTCATGCACCATCCCAAGGTGCGGGTGCTGCTCGTCACCGGGGGGCCCGGGGTGGTGCGCGAAGCTCTCAAGACCGACAAGCGGGCCATCACCGCCGGGCCGGGGAATCCGCCGGCCGTGGTCGATGAGACCGCCGATCTCGATCGGGCGGCGCGAGACATCGTCGCCGGCGCCTCGTTCGACAACAACGTGATCTGCACGTGTGAGAAGACCACGATCGCGGTGAAGGCCATCGTGGACGAGCTGGTGCGGGCGATGGGTCGCCACGGCGCCCACATCCTCAAAGAGCACGAGCTGCGCAAGGTGGAGCGGGTCATCTTCGAGACGATGGGTCCGCCCGGCAAGCCCGGCGTGATCAACCGTGCGTGGATCGGCCGCAATGCCCGTGATATCGCCACCGCGGCCGGCGTCGACGTGGATGGCGATCCGCGGCTGCTCGTGGCTGTCGTGCCCAACGACCACAACCTGGTGTGGACCGAGCAGATGATGCCGGTCATGCCGGTCACGGCGACACCGGATGTCGATGCGGCCATCGACCTCGCCATCCGCTCCGAGCATCGCTTTCGCCATACCGCTTCGATCCACTCGAGCAACGTGGCGACCATCACCCGCATGGCGCGTTCGATCAATGTGTCGATCTTCATCGCCAATGGCCCCAACTACGCCGGGCTGGGCCAGGGCGGCGAGGGGTTCACCTCGTTCTCCATCGCCAGCCCCTCGGGTGACGGCATGACCCGGCCGCTCACGTTCACCCGGGAGCGTCGCATTGCCGTCGTCGGGGCCTTGAGGATCGTGTGATGCACCCCGCACTCGCCCTCCTCGAGTTCACCTCCATCGCTGCCGGCATCAAGGCCGGCGACGCCATGATCAAGCGCGGTCCCGTCGCCGCCATCACCGCCGGTACGGTGCACCCCGGGCGGTACCTGGTGATGGGGACCGGCGCGGTGGGCGACGTCGAGGAGGCCGTCGCCGCCGGGATCGAGTCCGGGGCGGCGACGCTGGTCGATCGCGTGCTGCTGCCGGATGTCCACCCCAGCGTCGCCGAGGCGGTGCGGGGAGCCCGGTTGGGCCCGGCCGGCGAAGCGCTGGGGGTCATCGAGACCGCCACCGTCGCGGCCACCCTCGAGGCCGCCGACGCCGCGGTGAAGGGCGCCACCGTCGATCTCCTCGAAGTCCATCTCGCCGACGGCCTGGGGGGCAAGGCGTATGCCCTGTTCTCCGGAAGCGTGTCGGACGTCCAGGCCGCGGTCGCCATCGGGGTGGGCCGGGTCGATCCGGCACTGCTCGTCGGATCGGTGGTGATCCCGCAGCTGCACGGCGAAATGGGGGAGAACGTGTTCACCGCACCGCGGTTCGGCAGCCGCGTCGGCTGGGACGGTGGCTTCGATGCAGCTGGCTGAGGTGATCGGGACCGTCGTCGCCTCGGTCAAGTCCGCGGGTCTCGAGGGTGTTCGCTTCCTCATCGTGCAGCCGCTCGATCGCGGGCAGAAGCCGAAAGGCCGCCCCGTGGTCGCCGCCGATGCCGTCGCCATGGCCGGGCCGGGGGAGCTTGTGTACATCGTGGGAAGCCGCGAAGCGGCTCTGGCGATGCCCGTGCCCTTCGTGCCGGTCGATCACGCCATCGTCGGCATCGTGGACGCCGTGGAGCGGGCCCGATGAAGCTGGGGAGGGTCGCCGGCACGGTGGTCTCGACGATCAACCATCCGATCTACGACAACCGCCGCCTGCTCATGTGCGACATGCTCGATGCCGAGGGTGGCGACACCGGCGACTACCTCATCTGCGTGGACACGGTCGGAGCCGGTGCGGGCGAAATGGTCCTCATCCTCGACGAGGGCAACGGCGCCCGCCAGGTGGTGGCGGCTCCCGATGCCCCGATCCGAGCGGTGATCGTGGGCATCGTCGATGAGCTCCTCGTCGATGGTGCTGCCCGTGACGTGCACTCGGCCTGAGGGGTCCGGGTACCCGATGACTGCTCGCTGAGCCGGTAGGCTCGCGCCCGAACCCCGGAAAGAGGAACCATGCGCCGCGCTCCCACCGTCTTGTTGGCAACTCTCCTGGTCGTCGCCTTGGCCGCATGCGGCGACGACGGCGGCTCGGCGGATCCCGCCAGCGTGAACTCGTGTGAGTCCCTCGCCGACGCCAGCATCGCCCTGCTCCAGGACACCCTCGACATCATCGACTCGATGTCCGCCGAGGAGCTCGCCGCCATGGGGAACAGCGAGGAGACCCCGCCCGCCCTCGCCTCGATCGAATCCCGCGGCACCGCGCTCGAAGACCGCGCCGAGGAACTCGGCTGCACCGAGGAGCAGATGTCGGCGCTCATGACCGCCCGGGTCGATGATCTGAGCTCCGACACCGTCTTCGGCCAGTTCCTCATCGAGTCGATCCGCGCCGGCGAAGGCGGATTCTTCGAGGGCTGAACCAGGTACCAGATTCCAGATACCAGACTCCGGATACCAGATGCCCGATCCCGATGGGCGGGTCGGGCATCTGCCTTTTGGGAGGCCTCCATCCGGCACCCGGTACCCGGTACCCGATCGGTCTGGCATCTGGCATCTGGCGTCTGCCATCCGGCATCTGGAATCTGCCATCGCGTTTACCCTCACCCATGTGACACGCCGGTTCGCATGGCTCGCCCTCCTCGTGGCATTGATCGCTACCGCCTGCGACTCCGGTACCACCACACCGACCACGTCGCCGCCAGGCGTGCCCACGACGACGACCACGATCGAGAACGACACCTGTGGCCGGCTGGCGGAAGACACCGCCCGGTACCTCGAGTCGGTCGTCGAGGTGCTCGACGATGCCACCCTCGCCGAGACCCGGGACCCGGCCCTCTGGCCCGAAGGCCTCGTGGCGCTCGAGCAGCAGGGCAAGGACCTCGACGCCCGCTCCGAGAAGATGCGGTGTGATCGCGGCGAGGTGCAGACCGCGGCGTTCCTCGCTGCCGACCTCGACGCCGACTCCGAGTTGGCGCACTACCTGCTGCAGTTGCTCGGGCGGGAGTAGACACCCGCAATTCGCGCAATGCGCAATGCGCAATGCGCACTACGCGAGATGCTGGGCTGATCGGGCCTTGGTTCTAGAGCAGGCGCGCCGCGTCGCGGTCGAGGAGCCACACCACCTCGGGGGCGGCCCGCGCCACCCGGGCGGCAGGGAGGTCGGAGTCGCCGGAGAGCATCGTGGCGACGATCTCCGCCTTGTGCCCCCCGCTGACGAGAAACACCGTGAGCCGCGCCCGGGAGAGCAGCGGGAGGGTGGCGGTGAGCCGGGTGCCGTGTCGAGGGACCTGAGTCGCCACGAAGTCACGATCGGTCACCGCGAGCGCCGCCGAACCGGGGAACAGGGAGGCGGTGTGGCCGTCACCACCGACTCCCAGCACCACGGTGGTCGGAGTCGGCCCGTGGACTCCGGCAGGAAGGAATCCGGCGAGTCGGCGCGCATAGTCATGGGCCGCCTCGTCGGCCGACTCCCGCCATGACACGGCGTGAAGGGTGCCGGCGACATGGTCGAAGAGCACCCGTTGGGCCATGCCGGCGTTGCTGTCGGGGTGGTCGGGGCGAACGTGGCGCTCGTCGGTCATCCAGGCGGTGACGGTGGCCCATTTCACATCTCGATGGGAGAGCCGGCGATAGGTCGACCGCGGGGTTCCTCCGCCCGCAAGGCCGATGTCGGGTCCCGCCGAGGAGAGCCGCTCGGCGATGACGTCGGCGGCGAGCTCGGCGAGCAGGTCGGAGTCGTCGGCGATATGGATGGTCAAGGACGCCGATGCTATCGATGCTCTCCGTGTGAGGAGGGCGCCTAACCTCGGGTGATGTGGCCGCGTTTCAGGGTGCCGCGCCCCGATGGCGGCGCCACGGCGGTGGTCGTCGCCGGAGCCGGACCGGCGGTGCTCCTCGCCCACGGCGCCGGAGCGGGGCAGGAGCATCCCTTCATGGTCGGGACGCGACAGCGTCTCGTCGACGCGGGATTCACCGTGGCGGCGTTCGACTACCCGTATCGGGAGGACGGTCGCAAGGCTCCCGATGGCGTCGGGCGCCTCGTCGCCTGCCATCGTGCCGTGTACGAGCATCTCGTCGCCACGCTCGGTGAGACCCCGTTCCTCGTCGGCAAATCGATGGGAGGGCGTATCGGCTCCCACCTCGCGGTCGCCTCTCCGGGCTGGGTGTTTCTCGGGTATCCGCTGGTTCCGGCAGGTCGCACCGTGGTGCGGGACACCTCGCATCTCGCCGCCATCGGTCCGATGCTCTTCGTCTCCGGATCGCGCGACTCTCTTGCTCCCCTCCCTCTCCTCTCGCGTGTCGTCGGTGGCCTGTCCAACGCAGAGCTCGAGGTCATCGCCGATGCCGACCACGGGTTCCGGGTGCCCAAACGCACCGGCCTGAGCCCTGCGGCCGTGCTCGACGACGTCGCCGGTCGTGCGGCCGCATGGATGCGCGCTCGGAGCGCGCTGCGATAGCCCACGGGTGACCGATCAGCGCCCTCTCAGAGGGCGCTGATCCATGACCGCAGCAGGGCGCGGTCGCGGGCATAGGTGAGGCGCTCGGCAGCCTCGAGAGGCGTGAGCCACTTCGCCTTGTCCACCTCGCGATTGGCGATGAACGACCCCGAAGTGACACTCATGCCGAAGTAGTGAACGAACTTGCGGCCGCCCGTTCGATCGCGGTATTCGACCATGCCGATCTCGGGTCCGAGGTCGCACTCGTATCCGGTCTCTTCGAGCACCTCGCGCAGTGCGGCTTCGGCGAGGGTCTCGTCGTCGTCGAGCTTCCCCTTGGGGAAGGTCCAGTCCCCGTAGCGGGGCCGGTGGACGATGAGCACCTCGGTACCGCTCTTGGTCTCCTTGGTGACGATCCCGCCGGCGGCGACGATCACCGGCTCCGCGGGATCGGCTGCGGTGTCCGGATCGGGGAGCGCTCCCTGGGATCGGCCGTGAGCCAGAGCCTGGAATCGGACGTGGGCGTTGACCCCCGTCATCGTGGGCACCTTCTCCCAGGTGCCGCCGTCGAGTTGCCACGCCAACCGGTCGTCCGCCAGGCAGACCCGAAGCACCTCCTCGAGGCGCGTGCGGAGCCGTCGATCCCGGATGGGAACCAGGACTTCGACTCGCCCGGCGAGGTTCCTCTCCATGAGGTCGGCAGAGCCGATGAAGTACTCGGCCTTGTCGCCCTCGCCGAAACGGAACACCCGCGAGTGCTCGAGGAACCGGCCCACGATCGAACGAACCCTGATGTTCTCGGACATCCCGCGCACTCCAGGGAGGAGGGAGCAGATCCCGCGCACGATGAGGTCGATCTGAACCCCAGCCGCCGAGGCGGCGTACAACTCTTCCATCATCTCGCGATCGGCGATGTGGTTCAGTTTGAAGGTGATCCGGCCCTTGGTGCCGCGCTCGGCCTGCGCCCGAATCCGCCTGACGAGAGCGCCGCGAAGATGGGCGGGAGCGACGAGGAGACCGCGGAACTCGGGCTCGTGCCCGAACCCGGTGAGCATGTTGAACAGGTCGGTCAGATCGGCGCCGATGGCGTCGTCGGCGGTGAGCAGCCCGAGATCCTCGTACAGCCGCGCCGTCTTCGGGTTGTAGTTGCCGGTCCCGATGTGGGCGTACCGGCGAAGCCCGTCACCCTCGCGTCGCACCACGAGCGCGACCTTGGCGTGTGTCTTCAGACCGGCGATGCCGTAGACGACATGCACTCCTGCCTCTTCGAGGAGCCGGGCCCACAGGATGTTGGCTTCTTCGTCGAAGCGGGCCCGCAACTCGACCAGCACCACGACCTGCTTGCCCGATCGTGCCGCCGCGGTCAGCGACTTCACGATGGACTGCTCTCCGCCGGCGGCAGGGTCGTCCTGCACCCCGGTGCGGTACAGCGTCTGCTTGATCGCCACGACACGGGGGTCGCGGGCCGCGGCGGCGATGAAGGCGCCCACCGACGATCCGAAGGACTCGTAGGGGAGGTGCACGAGGATGTCCTGCTGCTTGATGCGGTCGAAGATCGTCTCCCCTGGTGCGAACTGGGTCAGCTCGGGCTGAGTGGTCGCCTGCCACGGGCGGTGGAGCAGGTCCGGGCGTGCCAGCGAGGTGAGGACGGTGAGTCCGGCGAGGGCGAGGAGTCCGGTATGGGCGTAGACCTGATCGCGGCCGATCCCCATCTCCTGCATGAGCAGGTCGAGCACCGGCTCGGGCATCGTCTCGTCCACCTCGAGCCGCACCATCTTGGAGGCGCGGTGGCGGGTCTGCAGCAGCTCCTCGACGGCCTTGAGGAGATCGTCGGCCTCGTCCTCTTCGATCGCCTGGTCGGCGCTGCGGGTCACCCGGAAGGGGTGGCTGCTCACGATGGTCATCCCCGGAAAGAGCGAGTCGAGGTGGGCGGCGATCACCTGTTCCACCGGCACGAAGGTCTCCGAACCGGCGGCATTGAGGAACCTGGGGAGCAGCGGCGGAACCTTCACCCGGGCGAACCGCTCGATCGAGCGCTTCGAGTCCCTTACGGTCACCGCCAGGTTCAGGGACAGATTCGAGATGTACGGGAAGGGATGGGTGGGATCGACGGCGAGCGGGGTCAGCACGGGGAAGATCTCCCGCTCGAAGATCTCGTCGAGGTGCTTGCGCTGGTCGTCGTCGAGATCCACCCAATCCGCGATGCGGATGCCCTGTTCGGCGAGCTCGAGGATCAGCTCACCGGCGAGCAGCTGCTCCATGCGCGCGTGGATGTCGAGGCACCGGACCCGCACCTCGGCGAGCTGGTCCTGCGGCGTCCGCCCCGCCAGGCCGGGAGGCTCCAATCCGGACGACACCTGTTCGCGCAGGCCGGCCACCCGAACCTGAAAGAACTCATCGAGGTTGGCGGCGACGATGGCGACGAATCGAACCCGTTCGAGCAGGGGCAGATTCGTGTCTTCGGCGAGGGCGAGCACCCGCTCCTGGAAGTCGAGGAGCGAGAGCTCTCGGTTGGAATAGCGGGGGGCGATCTCCGAACCTCCGTCCTGAACCGCCGATGGTATCGGCCGACCCGGGGTCACCCGCACATGGTTGGGGGCCGGGGCGAACCGATTCCCGGGTGGTCCTAAGGGCGCCGTTCTTCGAGGGCACGGATCTTGGCCAGGCGCCGGGTGTGGCGCTCCTCACCCGAGAACCGAGCACCGAGGAAGATCGTCACGATGTCGCCGGCAAGGTCCTCACCGACGACGCGGGAGCCGAGGGCGATCATGTTGGCGTCGTCGTGCTCGACCGCCTGGTGGGCGGTGTAGGTGTCGTGGGCCTGGGCGCACCGGATCCCCACGATCTTGTTGGCGGCGATCGCCGCTCCCGCACCCGAGCCGCACACCACGATGCCGCGATCGGCCCGTCCCGCCATCACCGTCTTGCCCACGGCGGCGGCGTAGTCGGGGTAGTCCACCGGCGTCTCGTCGTGGGTGCCGAGATCCGTCACGGCGTGGCCTGCAGCCGCCATCAGCCGGGCGAGGTGCTCCTTGAGCCGGTACCCGGCGTGATCGGCGGCGATGGCGACGCGCATGGCGATCAGGCTAGTGAGCGATCGAGGGCCGGCCCGAGCCGAGCCCCGGGGTGCCCGTACAATCGCCCATGTGCATCATCTCGTCGTCACCGGCGGCCGCCGCCTCCAGGGTGAGGTCGCCGTCCTCGGAGCGAAGAAAGCCGTCCTGAAGCATCTCGTGGCCACCCTCATGGCCCCGGGTCGGCACCGTCTCGACAACATCCCCGACATCATCGACGTCTCGCTCATGGGCAGTGTCATCTCCCACATCGGCGCCACCTGCCGGTTCTCCGGGACCTCGATCGAGATCGACGTCCCCGATGACCTGCTTCCCGAGGCGCCGATCGATCTCGTGCGCCGGATGCGGGCCTCGATCCTCGTGCTCGGCGCACTCCTCGCTCGCTGCGGAGAGGCGCGGGTGGCCCTTCCCGGAGGAGACGACTTCGGTTCGCGGCCCATCGACATGCACCTCGACGGGCTCAAGGCCCTCGGCGCCGAGTTCGAACTCGTCCACGGCGAACTCCGGGCACGGGCCCCGGGTGGTCTCCGCGGCGCCGAGGTGCCGCTCGAGTTCCCCTCGGTGGGAGCCACGGAGAACCTGCTGTTCGCCGGAGTGATGGCGGCGGGCACCACGGTGATCCACAACGCCGCCCGGGAGCCGGAGATCCAGGATCTCGCCGAGTTCCTCTCCAAGATGGGGGCGGTGATCCGCGGTGCCGGCACCTCGACCATCGAGATCGAGGGGGTGCCCAGGCTGTCGCCGGCTTCGCATCGAGCGGTGCCCGATCGCCTCGAGGCCGGCACCTACCTGGTGGCCGGTGCCATCACCGGAGGTGACGTCACCGTGCGGGACTGCGTCCCCGAGCACCTCCGCATGGACTTGCGCAAACTCGCCGACACCGGGTGCGAGGTGGACACCGGCAAGGATTGGGTCCGGGTGCAGGGGCCGGTCCGGCCCAAGCCCGTCGACTTCGCCACGCTGCCCTACCCCGGATTCCACACCGACATGCACCCGCAGATGGTGGCGCTCCTCTCCGTGGCGTCGGGCACCTCGGTGATCACCGAGAACATCTACGCAGCCCGCTTCCGCTATGTCGGGGAGTTGAATCGGCTCGGCGCCGACGTGTCGATCGAAGGCCAGCATGTGATCATTCGCGGGATCCAGCAGCTGAGCGGTTGTCCGGTCGATGCGTGTGACATTCGCGCCGGCGCCGCCCTGGTGCTGGCGGGTCTCGTCGCCGACGGCTTCACCACGGTCACCGATGCCCACCACATCGATCGGGGCTATTCGTCCTTCGACCAGCACCTGCGCGATCTCGGAGCCGACGTCGTGCGGGAGCCTGTCGGTTCCGAAGTCGACCACCCCTAGTATCGGGAATGTCCCGCCCCCACGATCGTTGGACTCGACGCGATGACCACTGAAGACACCGCCGCCGCCATCGAGGTCGACCTCGTCGCCCTCGAGGAGACGCTCGAGTACATCCGCCCCGCCCTCCAGGCGGACGGTGGCGACCTCATCCTGCTCGGCGTGGATGACGGCACCGTGAACCTGCAGCTCGTGGGAGCCTGCGGTGGCTGTCCGATGTCCACCATGACGCTCACCGCCGGCATCGAGCGCATCCTCATGGATCGCGTTCCCGGTGTCACCGGCATCAATGCGGTCTGAGTAGGCACCAGGTACCAATTACCAGACTCCGAACCTCTGGCATCTGGCGTCTGGTATCTGGCATCTGTCCCGGTACCCGGGACCGTCGGCTCGCTCGGTAACCTCGCCCTCGTGCCTGCTTCACGCGATCCTTCCGCCCTTGTCGCCGCGGTGGCGGCGGGTGATCGGCGTGCCCTCGCCCGGCTCATCACGCTCATCGAAGAGGATGGGCCTGGAGCGGGCGAGGCGCTGCGGGCTGCCTTTGGTGCGGCGAAACCGGCATATCGCGTCGGGATCACCGGGGCGCCGGGGGCGGGAAAGAGCACGCTCACCGATGGACTGATCCGGGTGATCCGTGCCTCGGGAGACCGGGTCGCCGCACTGGCGGTCGATCCCACCAGCCCGTTCAGCGGAGGGTCGGTCCTGGGCGATCGGGTGCGCATGCAGGATCACGTGCTCGACCCGGGCGTCTACATCCGCTCGATGGCCACGCGGGGGCACCTCGGCGGCCTGTCGGTGGCGGCCCCCAAGGCGCTCCTCGCCCTCGAGGCGGCCGGATACCCATGGATTCTCGTCGAGACGGTCGGCGTCGGCCAGGACGAGGTCGAGGTGACCGCCAGCGCCGACACGGTCGTGGTCGTGGTCACCCCGGGATGGGGCGACGGCATCCAGGCCGCCAAGGCCGGCATCCTCGAGATCGGCGACGTCTTCGTGGTGAACAAGTCCGATCGGCCGGGAGCCGCCGAAGCCGCCGCCGACCTGCGGGCGATGCTCGCCCTGGCGCCTGCCGGAGACTGGACGCCGCCGATCGTGGAGACCGTGGCGGCGCAGGGGGTGGGGATCACCGGGCTGTGGGAGGCGGTGGAGGCGCACCGGCGGCATCTCGGCCCCGACGGCCTCGCCGCCCGAATCGCCCGCCGCCGCATCGCCGATCTCGACGCGGCCCTGATCGCGGCTCTGCGTCGTCGCGTCCGAGCCCTCACCGCCACCGACCCTGCCCTCGTGGCCGCGGTCGAACGCGGCGAGGTCGATCCCTGGACGGCCGCGGCCCGACTCAGCGGGGTGTGATGCCGCGTGGGGGCCGGCCCAGCAGGACCGGCCCCGCACCACGAACTCCTCCGACTAGGCCATGAGCCCTTGTACGTACCCGCCGATGGCGATGGCGAAGAAGTAGAACGCTGTGTCGATGAAGAACCCCACTCGGCTTCCCTTGGCCCACAGCACCCGGGCATAGAGGACCGGAGCGATGAGCAGGATCCCGACCACGAGTGCCGTGACCAGGGAGTGTTCGATGTCGTCGTAGGCGCCGAGGTAGGCGACACCGATCTGGAAGATGAACATGACGATGAAGCCGGGGATGTCCGTCTTCGGATTGAACTTCATGCTGTATTCGACGCCGTTGCCGGCAGCCCACTTCCGGCCGAACAGGGGACCGTAGAAGATCATCGCCAGGACGACGCCCACGACCAGCGTCGCCACGATGATGGCGAGCCAGTCCAACTCGCCCAGGATGTCGAAGAACCCGTCGAACGTTCTCACTGTCTTCCCTCCTCGGTGGTGAGAAACCGGAAGCTAGCGAGTGGGGCCGGGACGCGTCGGCTGAAGTGGCCCGTTTCCCGTCACCCGTTGCCAGTTGCAGGCCCAGTCGCCCCATCGGGCATCCGGCGTCTCGCATCTGGCATCTGGCATCGAGCCCCGGCCCCGCCCTCCCTACCATTCCCGGCCGGTCCACCACGGAGGTCTCGTGTCGCTCGTCCGCTTCGAACTCCAGGGCACTGTGGGCGTGATCACCCTCGATCGGCCCCCGGTGAACGCCCTCTCGGGCGAACTCGTCGGAGATCTCGGCACGGCGATCGTCGCTGCCGCCGACCCGGCGGTGCGGGCGGTGATCGTCACCGGCGCCCCCCATTTCGCCGCCGGGGCGGACATCTCCGGGTTCAAGAAGCTCATGGATGGCGGAGGGAGTGCCGCCGATCTCGGTGTCGAACTCGGCGCCACCCTCACCCGTCTCGAAGCGCTCCCCAAGCCGGTGATCGCCGCGGTTCGAGGATATGCCCTCGGTGGCGGCCTGGAACTGGCGATGGCATGTGACCTGCGGATGCTCGCGGAGTCCGCCAAGGTGGGCCAGCCCGAGATCAAGCTGGGGATCATCCCTGGTGCCGG
>JACRIT010000087.1 GCA_016215655.1 Acidimicrobiia bacterium | reverse complement strand
CCTGCCGCCTGGATCCTCTCCACGGCGCCGACGCTGAAGGCGTGGGCCCGCACCTTGAGCTCCTTGGTGAGTTCGCCGCTGCCGAGCACCTTCACCAGACCGCGCTTCTTGATGAGGCCGGCGGCGCGCAACTCCTCGGGGCCGATCGTCGAACCCTTGCGGAACTCGTTGAGCTTCTCGACGTTCACCACGGCGTAGACGACGCGGTTGCGATTGACGAAGCCCTTGGTCTTGGGCAGGCGCCGGTAGATCGGCATCTGCCCACCCTCGAACCATGCCGGGGTGCTCCCCCGAGCCTTGTCGCCCTTGGTGCCGCGGCCGGCGGTCTTGCCGCGCTTGCCGCCCTCGCCGCGGCCGACGCGGATCCGGTTCTTCGTCGAACCCTCGGTGGGCTTGAGATGATGCAGCTTCATGAGCGCTCGACCTCCACGAGATGGGCGACCTCGGCGACGAGCCCGCGCACGTCCGGGGTGTCGGGACGCTCGGTGACCTGGTTGATCTTGCGCAACCCGAGGCTGCGCACCGCACCAACCGTCTTCGGCTTCTCACCGATGGTGCTGCGGATCAGCTTGATCTTCAGGGTGTTCTTGGCCATGACGCGCCCTCTCCTCAGGAGTCCGACCGGGCAGCGCGGCCCAGCTCGGAGGTGCGGTAGGCGGCCAGCAGCGCCGGTGGCGTCACCTCTTCGGGCGCCTTGTTGCGGCGCTTGGCCACGGCGTCCGGGCGACGCTGCTGCATGAGGGCGTTCAGCGTGGCCTGAGCGACGTTGATGTGCGTCGGCGAGCCGAGCGACTTCGCCAGCACGTCACGCACACCGGCAGCCTCGAGGATCTGGCGGACGGCGCCTCCGGCGATGACCCCGGTGCCGGGGGCTGCCGGCTTGATGAGGACGCGCGACGCTCCGTGGATCCCGATGTTCTCGTGGATGATCGTCGTACCCGCCATGGGCACGGGCTTCATCGCCTTGCGTGCGTCCTCGACACCCTTCTGGATGGCGGTGGGGACTTCCTTGGCCTTGCCATAGCCCACGCCGACCTTGCCGTTGCCGTCTCCGACGGCGACGAGCGCGGTGAAGGAGAACCGACGGCCGCCCTTGACGACCTTGGCAACGCGATTGATGTGGATTACCCGCTCCTCGAACTGCGGTCCCTCTGGCGCGCGAGCGCCGTCGCGACCGCCGCGCGAATCACGTGAGTCTCTTCTCGTGCTCAAAACTCCAACCCCTCCTCGCGCGCCGCATCGGCGAGCGCCTTGAGACGGCCGTGATATGCGAACCCGCCGCGATCGAAGACCACCGAGGAGACCCCGGCAGCCTTGGCCCGGCTGGCGATGAGCTTCCCGACCTCGGCCGCAGTGCCGACCGTGAGGGTGCGCTCGCGCAACTCCTTTTCCTGTGAGGACGCCGCCGCCAGGGTCCGCCCGGTGACGTCGTCGATGACCTGGACGTAGATGTACCGGTTGCTGCGGAACACGGCCATCCGGGGCCGGGCCGCGGTGCCGTGCACCCGCTTGCGGACGCGGAAGTGGCGCTTGCGCCGGGCGACGTCGCGCGTCTTCATCGCGCCACCCCCGACTTCCCGGCCTTGCGGCGGATCACTTCGTCCGAGTACTTGATGCCCTTGCCCTTGTAGGGCTCGGGCGGCCGGATCGAGCGAAGGTTGGCCGCCACCTGGCCGACCAGCTCCTTGTCGATCCCGGTGATGATGATCTTGGTCGGCTCCGGCACCTCGAAGGTGATGCCCTCGATCGCCTCGATCTTCACGGGGTGAGAGAACCCGACGAGCAGTTCGAGACCCTTGCCGGCGACGGCGGCGCGATAGCCCACGCCGACCATGTTGAGCTCACGACGGAAGCCCTCCGAGACCCCGATGACCATGTTGCGCAACAGGGCGCGGCTCAGCCCATGCAGCGCCTTGGTCTCCCGGGCATCATCGCTGCGGGCCACCGTGACGACGCCGTCGGCTACCGAGAACGAGATCTTGTCCGTGAAGGTGCGCGACAACGTGCCCCTGGCGCCCTTGACGTCGACGGTGGAACCCTTGATGGTCACGTCGACCCCGCTGGGAATCGAGATGGGGGCATTGCCGATGCGGCTCATCACCACACCTCGCAGACGATCTCGCCACCGAGCTTGCGATGGCGAGCCTCACGATCGGGGAGCAGCCCCTGGGAAGTCGACACCACGGCGACACCGAGGCCCCCGAGGACGCGGGGCAGCTCCGCCGCCCCGACGTACACCCGTCGGCCCGGCGACGACACGCGACGCAATCCTTCGATCACACGCTTGCGGTTCGCGGCATAGCGCAGCGTCACCGAGAGGGTGCGACGCGCTCCGGTGCCGATCACCTCGTAGCCGTCGATGTACCCCTCGGCGGCGAGGATGCGGGCGATCTCTTCCTTCAGCTTGGAGGTCGGCATCGTCACCTTCTCGTGCAGCGCCTGATTGGCGTTGCGAATCCGGGTGAGCATGTCCGATACGGGATCCGTGAGCATTACCAGGAGGCCTTTCTCACACCGGGCAGTTCGCCGCGGTGCGCCAGTTCGCGCACGCAGATACGGCACATGCCGAACTTGCGCATGAACGCCCGCGAGCGGCCACACCGGCCGCACCGCGAGTACCCACGCACCTTGAACTTGGGCGTGCGGTTCGCCTTGTTGATGAGGGACTTCTTCGCCATCACACACCTGCCTGCTGGGTCTGGGGGCGGCGGAACGGGAAGTGGAACGCCTCGAGCAGGGCACGCCCGCCCTCGTCGTCACTCGCCGTCGTGCAGATGGTGATGTCCATCCCGCGCACCTTGGTCACCTTGTCGAAGTCGATCTCGGGGAAGATCAGCTGCTCGGTGACCCCGAAGGTGTAGTTGCCGCGGCCGTCGAACGACCGGGGATTGAGCCCGCGGAAGTCACGGATCCGGGGAATCGAGACCGAGATCAGCCGGTCGAAGAACTCCCACATGCGGTCACCGCGCAGGGTCACCGAGATGCCGATGGGCATCCCTTCACGAAGCTTGAAGTTGGCGACCGACTTGCGCGCGCGGTTGACCCGGGGACGCTGACCCGTGATGGTTGCCAGATCGGCGAGGGCAAGGTCGACGACGCCCTTGTCGTTGACAGCCTCACCGAGGCCCATGTTCACCACGATCTTCGTGAGCCGGGGCACGCGCATCGGATTGTCGATCCCGAGCTGCTCCTTGAGCTGCGCATAGATCTGGTCGTCGTAGATCTGCTTGAGGCGGGCGCTCACAGGTCACCTCCGCACTTCACGCAGACCCGGCGCTTGTGGCCGTCGGCGTCGATCTTGTGGCCGATCCGGGTCGCCCCGTCCGTCGGGCACACGATCATCACGTTCGAGGCGTCGATCGGCATGTCCTTGTCGACGATGCCGCCCTGCATGGTCTGGCCGCGCGGCTTGGTGTGACGCTTGGCGGTGGCGACGCCCTCGACGATGATCTTGCCGGTCTTGGGGAAGACCTCGGCGACCCGGGACTCCTTGCCCTTGTCCTTGCCCGAGATCACCACGACCTGATCACCCTGCTTCAGTTGCATCACAACACCTCCGGAGCGAGGGAGACGATGCGCATGAACTTCTTGTCCCGCAACTCGCGGCCCACGGGCCCGAAGATGCGGGTGCCGCGGGGCTGCTGCTGGTCGTTGATGAGCACGCAGGCATTGTCGTCGAAGCGGATGTACGTGCCGTCGGAACGGCGGCGCTCCTTGTGGGTGCGCACCACCACGGCCTTCACCACCTCGCCCTTCTTCACCGTGCCACCGGGCACGGCATCCTTGACCGTGGCGACGATGACGTCGCCGATGCCGGCGTAGCGGCGCGTCGAACCACCGAGCACGCGGATGCAGAGCACCTCGCGGGCGCCGGTGTTGTCGGCCACCTTGAGCCGGGTCTCCTGGGCGATCATCTGGCACGCTCCACGATCTCGACGACCCGCCAGCGCTTCGTCTTGGACAGCGGACGGGTTTCCATGACCTTCACGGTGTCGCCGACGTGGGCATCGTTGGCCTCATCGTGGGCCTGGAGCTTCTTCGTCGACTTCATCGTCTTCTGATAGATCTTGTGCCGCACGGAATCGACGATCTCGACCGTCACCGTCTTGTCGCGCGCGTCCGACACCACGATCCCGGTGCGGATCTTGCGGCTGGCCCGGTCGGTCATCTTCCTTCGCCCTTCGTCTGGTGGAACGCCTCGATCTCCTGCTCACGCATCACCGTGGCGATGCGGGCGACCTCGCGGCGCACCGTCTCGATCCTCGCCGTGTTGTCCAGCTGGTTGGTGGCCACCTGGAACCGCAGGTTGAACAGCTCCTGCTTCGATTCGGCGAGCTTCGTCTTCAACTCCTCATAGGAGAGGTCGCGCAAGTCTGAGGACTTCACACTTCCTCCCTTCGCACGAACTTCGTCTTCACCGACAACTTGTGCCCGGCAAGCCGCAGGGCTTCGCGAGCCAGTGGCTCGTCGACGCCGGACAGTTCGAACATCACCCGGCCGGGGCGGACGACGGCGACCCAGAACTCCGGGTTGCCCTTGCCCGACCCCATGCGGGTCTCGGCCGGCTTCTGCGTCACCGGCTTGTCCGGGAACAGCATGATCCAGACCTTGCCGCCGCGCTTGATGTGACGGGTCATCGCCACGCGGGCGGCCTCGATCTGGCGGGCGGTCACCCAGCCGGGCTCGAGAGCCTGGAGACCATAGTCGCCGAACGCGACCTTCGTGCCGGCCTTGGCGTTTCCTCGCATGTTGCCCCGCTGCTGCTTGCGCCAGCGGGTGCGCTTCGGCATCAGCATCGGCTACTCCTGTCCACCCGGTGCGTCCGGGGCGTCGGCCACCGCGGTGGCATCGGCCGCCGGCGTGGTCCCCTCGGCGACTGCGATGGTCTCCTCGGCAACGGCACGCTCTTCCTCGAATTCCGCCTCGGCCAACTCGGCATCGACCCGACGCCCGCCCCCGGCCTCGACGAGGCGCTTGCCGCCCCCGGCCTCGATGAGGGTGCGCGGCTTCTCGCCGGCAGCGCGCTCGGCGCGGGCCTTGGCCGGCGCCCGGCGCGACGAGGGTCCCCCGGTGGCGAGCGCCGCCTCGGCGGCGATCTTCTCACGGGTCGCCGACAGTGAGGGCACCACATCGCCCTTGTAGACCCAGACCTTGACGCCAACCGCCCCGACCGTGGTGCGGGCCGTCGCCTTGCCGAAGTCGACGTCTGCGCGCAGCGTGGTCAGCGGCACCCGTCCTTCGCGGTACCACTCGCGGCGTCCCATTTCGGCGCCACCCAGCCGGCCGGTCGCCTGGACCCGAACGCCCTGGGCACCGGCCTTGAGCGCCGTGGTGACGGCACGCTTCAGCGCACGGCGGAACGAGACCCGGCCCTGGAGCTGATCGGCGATGCTGCGCGCCAGCAACTGGGCATCGGTCTCGGCGTTCTGCACTTCGATGACGTTGATCTTGATCTCCCGCTTGGAGAGGTTCTCCAGCATCGTGCGAAGACGATCGACCTCTGCGCCGCTGCGGCCGATCACCACGCCGGGGCGGGCGGTGTGGATGTCGATCTGGACCTTCTTCTCGCCGATGCGCTCGATCTCGATGCGGGAGAGCGCCCCGCGCACCAGCTCCTTCTCGAGGAGGTCGCGGATCTTGGCGTCTTCGAGGACCTGGGACGCGTAGAGCTTGTCGCTGTACCAACGCGATTTCCAGTCCGTGACGATGCCGAGCCGGAGCCCGTAGGGGTGGATCTTCTGGCCCATGTCAGGCACTCTCCTCATCGCGTCCATCGCCGACCACGATGGTCACGTGAGCGGTCGGCTTTCTGATTCCACCGGCGCGGCCCCGGGCCTTCGGGCGTACCCGCTTCAGCACCGGGCCGAGGTCGGCATAGGCCTCGACCACCTTCAGGTCGGCGGCTTCCAGCGAATGGTTGTGCGAGGCGTTGGCGACGGCGGACTCCAGCACCTTCGACACCGGTGCGGCGGCACCGCGGGTGGTGAAGCGCAGCACCTCGCGCGCCCGCTCCACGGGGAGCCCGCGCACGAGGTCGAGCACGGCGCGCAGCTTTGGCGCCGACTCGCGGATGAACGAAGCGCGTGCGACGGTCTTCATGCCTTCTTCGCCGCCTTGTCGGCCCCGGAGTGCCCGCGGAAGGTGCGGGTGGGGGCGAACTCGCCGAGTTTGTGACCGACCATCGACTCGGTGACATACACCGGAACGTGCTTGCGGCCGTCGTGGACGGCGATGGTCTGGCCGACCATCTCGGGGATGACCGTCGAGCGCCGACTCCAGGTGCGGATGACGCGCTTGTCACCGGACTTGGCGGCGCGCTCCACCTTGGCGAGCAGATGCTCGTCCACGAACGGGCCCTTGCTCAGAGAACGGCTCATCGTTGCCCCTTCTTGGTGCGACGGCGCACGATCAGGCCATCGCTCGCCTTCTTCTTACGGGTGCGACCTTCGGGCTTGCCCCACGGGCTCACCGGGTGGCGCCCACCGCTGGCCTTGCCCTCGCCGCCACCGAGGGGGTGGTCGACGGGATTCATGGCGACGCCACGGCTCTGCGGACGCACGCCCTTCCAACGGCTGTGCCCGGCCTTGCCACCCTTGGTGAGCTCGGCTTCGGCATTGCCGACCTCGCCGACCGTGGCGCGGCAATCGAGAGGGACGTTGCGCATCTCTCCCGAGGGCAGACGGAGCAGGGCGAGGTCGCCTTCCTTGGCGATCAGCTGGATGCCCGAACCCGCCGATCGGGCCAGCTTGGCGCCGCCGCCGGGGCGAAGCTCGACGGCGTGCACCAGCGTGCCGGCGGGGACGTTGCGCAGCGGCAGCGCGTTCCCGGGGCGGATCTCGGCGCCGGAGCCCGACTCCAGCATGTCTCCTACCGCGACGCGCTGCGGGGCGAGGATGTAGGTCTTCTCCCCGTCCACGTAGTGAAGGAGGGCGATGCGGGCGTTGCGGTTCGGGTCGTACTCGATCGCCGCCACCTTGGCGGGGACGCCGTCCTTGATGCGCCGGAAGTCGATGATCCGGTAGCGGCGCTTGTGGCCGCCCCCCTGATGGCGCGCCGTCATGCGACCGTGGGCATTGCGGCCCCCGGCCGAGCTCTGCTTCTCGAGCAGGCTCTTCTCCGGAGTGGACTTCGTGATCTCCGTGAAGTCGGAGACCGTGCGAAAGCGCCGTCCCGGCGAAGTCGGCTTGTACTTCTTTATTGCCATCACTTCACCCCAAAGATGTCGATTTCGTTGCCCTGGGCCAGGGTGACGAGGGCTCGCTTGGTGTCGTTGCGCTTGCCGATCTTGAAACCGGTGCGCTTGCGCTTGCCCTTGCGATTGATGATGTTCACCCGGTCGACCTTCACCCCGAAGATCTGTTCGATGGCGATCTTGACCTCGGAGCGGTTCGTCCGCGGGTCGACCTCGAAGGTGTACGTGCCGCGCTGCTCGATGAGGTCGTAGGACTTCTCCGACACGATCGGCCCGAGGATGATGTCGCGAGGGTTCTTCACGCCGCACCTCCCTCGCTCGTCGAGGCCTCGTCTTCGATCACGAAGTCGTCGGCGGCCACGGCGAACTTGCCGGCGCCGACGCCGGCAACCGTGGCGCTGGTGAACACGATCGTCTCCGCCCACAGCACGTCGTAGGCGTTCAACTGGTCGACCGGAAGCACGATCGCGCTGGGAAGGTTGCCGACCGAGCGCTCGGCGATCCGGTCGGCACGGCCGAGCACGAAGAGCACCTTGCCGGTGACGCCCATGCCCTTCAACATGTCGACTGCCGAACGGGTGTGCGGCTTCTCCCAGGAGAAGGAGTCGACCACGCGGACCTCACCCTCGGCAGCCCGGGCCGACAGGGCGCTGGCGAGTGCGAGTCGGCGCATCTTGCGGGGGGTGCGCTGGGCGTAGCTGCGCGGCTTGGGGCCGAACACGACACCGCCGCCCTTCCATTGCGGGGACCGAATCGAGCCCTGACGGGCGCGACCGAGACCCTTCTGCTTCCACGGCTTCTTGCCACCACCGCTCACCTCGCCACGGGTCTTCGTGCTCGAGGTGCCCGAGCGCTGAGCGGCGAGCCGGGCGGTGACCACCTGGTGCATCACCGACACGTTGGGTTCGATGCCGAATACGGCGGCGTCGAGCGTCATCTCACCGGTCTGGCGGCCGGACGAGTCGTAGACACGAGCCTTCGGGGTATTAGCCAAGGGCCTTCACCGCCTCTCTGACGAGCACGACGGCTCCCTTGGCGCCGGGCACCGCACCGCGCAGCATGAGCAGGCCGCGGGCGGCATCGACTTCGACGATCTCGAGATTGAGCACCGTCGTCTTCTCGCCACCCATGCGACCCGGCATGCGCATGCCCTTGAACACGCGCGACGGCGTGGCGCAGGCTCCGATGGAACCCGGAGCGCGGTGCACGAGGTGGGCACCGTGGCTGGCGCCCTGGCCGGCGAAGTTGTGGCGCTTGATCACGCCCTGGAAGCCCTTGCCGCGACTGATCCCGGCGACGTCGGCAAGGCCACCCTTGGCGAGGACATCGGCGACACCGATCTCCTGGCCCACCTTGTACTCGTCGGGATCATCGACGCGGACCTCGACGAGATGGCGGTGGGGTGGCACGCCGGCGCGCTTGAAGTGCCCGGCCTCGGGCTTGGTGACCTGACCTTCCGCCAACTCGCGATAGGCGATCTGGATCGCAGAGTATCCGTCGGTCTCGAGGCGCTTCACCTGCACGACGCGACAGGGCCCCGCCTTGATGACGGTGACCGGAACGGCCCTCGCATCGGCGTCGAAGATCTGGGTCATGCCCAGCTTCTCTCCCAGGATCGCCTTCACGTCTTGATCTCCACTTCCACCCCGGCGGGCAGGTCGAGCCGCATGAGCGAGTCCACCGTCTTGGGCGTCGGCTCGAGGATGTCGAGCACACGCTTGTGGATGCGCATCTCGAAGTGCTCCCGGGAGTCCTTGTGGACGTGGGGGCCGCGGATGACGCAATAGCGATGGATCTCGGTGGGCAACGGCACCGGACCCTTGACCTTCGCCTGGGTGCGCACGACGGTTTCGGCGATCTTGCGCGCCGACTCGTCGACCACTTCGTGGTCGTACGCCTTCAGGCGAATCCGAATCCTGTGCTCGCGAGCCATGTTTCTTCTTCTCTTCTTGTCTGGTGCCTGGTACCTGGTACCTGGCCCCTACTTGTGGATCTTGATGACGCGGCCGGCGCCGACGGTGCGTCCGCCTTCACGGATGGCGAACCGCAGACCCTCATCCATGGCAATAGGGTTGAT
>JACRIT010000088.1 GCA_016215655.1 Acidimicrobiia bacterium | reverse complement strand
ATCAACCCTATTGCCATGGATGAGGGTCTGCGGTTCGCCATCCGTGAAGGCGGACGCACCGTCGGCGCCGGCCGCGTCATCAAGATCCACAAGTAGGGGCCAGGTACCAGGTACCAGGCACCAGACAAGAAGAGAAGAAGAGGAGACGGGTAGCAGACCACCGGCGCAGACAGCCAGATCTGGCATCTGGCATCTGGTACCTGGCACCCTCCAACAAGATCACCGCCAAGGAATCACGAGGACCCAACGACCATGGCTTCCGACAAGCGACCTCCGATCACGCTCGCGTGCGAGACGTGCAAGCGGCGCAACTACGTCACCACGAAGAACAAGACGAACACGCGTGAGCGGATCGAGCTGAAGAAGTACTGCCGCTTCTGCCGGCAGAGCACCGCTCACAAGGAAACCCGCTAGGCGTGCCCACCGACAGGCGGAGCACATCACCGTCCGGAGCGTCGATGCCCCGGGTCGTGATGACTCCGGCGCCTGTCGGGGGAAACGCCTGACGGCTCCCATGGGTGCCCTGGAGGCGCTGGCGGGCCGTCGCTATGGGCCCTACACCGTCGAGGCGTCGTCCGATCGTGTCGCCGCGTTCACCGCGGCCGTGGGCGATGACGGGCGCCGCTGGCTGAAGCACACTCCGCCCTTCTTCGCCAATGTGGCGCTGTTCGCCGCGGCGCCGGCCTTTCTCGACGACCGCGACGTGGTGCCCTTCACCCGGTCGTTGATCCACTCCGAACAGCACTACGCATGGAGCCGTCCGCTTCGCATCGGTGAGACCGTGGCGGTGTCCGGGAGCGTGGTCGCGGTGCGGGCCCGCGGGTCCCTGAATTTCGTGACCTTCGATCTGATCGCAACCGCCGACGCCGGACCCTGGCTGACGGCGTCATCGATCTTTCTCCTCTCGGCACAGGCTGCCGGCTCGGCGGAGGAGCAGCCTGAGCCCGCGGCGGCGCTGCGTCCTCCATTTGGCGGCGACCCGGTCCCCGAGGAGATGCCCGCCCCCGGCGAGACCGTGCCCGTGTTCCGCTGCGGGGCCTCACGGGCCGATCTCGTGCGATACGCCGGAGCCAGTGGCGACTGGAATCCGATCCATTGGGACCATGAATCGGCGCGTGCCGCCGGACTCTCCGGAACCATCGTCCACGGGTTGCTCATGGCGGCCTGGATGGGCAATGCCGTGACCCGGCTCGTTCCCGGTGATGGTCCGCTGCGCGAGGCGCGGATCCGCTTCCGCAATCCGCTGCGACCCACCGCTGCGGCCGTCGTGACCGGGGAAGTCGCTCCGGACGATGGTCTCAGCCCGCAGATCGACCTGGTCCTGGAATCGGCCGGCGAGCGTCTCGCCACCGGTCGAATCCGGGTAACACCGTGACCGGGCGGAGTGTCCAACGGGATGAGCAGGCGCTCATCGAACGCGCCCGGCGTGGAGACACCGAGGCGTTCGGCGAACTCGTGTGGAGGTACCGCGACACCGTGTACACGCTGGCGGTGCGATTGGTCGGCCCCGACCTCGCCCCCGACGTCACCCAGGAGGCCCTCATCAGGGCGTGGCGAGCCATGCCGCGGTTTCGGGGTGATGCGGCCCTCGGAACCTGGCTGCACCGGATCACCGTCAACACGGCATGGACGATGCGCAAGCGCGCCGCGCGGTACGAGACCTCCCAGCTCGAGGAGTCCATCGAGGATCCGGGCGACGGCCCGGAACACGCCGGGGTGCTTGTCGGCGTGCGCGCTGACCTTCGCGAGGCGCTCGAGCAGCTCACCCCCGGCCAACGTGCCGTGCTGGTGCTCCGCGACGTCTACGGCTGGACCCATGCCGAGGTGAGTCGCGAGCTCGGTATCACCCAGACCACGGCCAAGGTGCGGCTGCACCGGGCTCGGATGAGGTTGCGCGAACTGCTGGAGGCGGAGTCGTGAGCGAACTCACCTGCCGTCTCATCGCCGCCATCCCCGATGGCATGCCGCTCAATCGGGTGCTACGTCGTCATCGTGATCGGTGTCTGCGCTGTCAGGCCGACGATGCCCGGGTGACCGGGGTGAGCCGCCAGTTGTCGACGCTCGGCGAAGAAGTGGTGAAGGCGCCGGAGGGTCTGGCGAGCCATGTGATCACCCGGCTCGGTCCCCAAGACGGTGCCGATCCGCGCCGGCCGATCGTCATCCGAGTGGTGCTGCGATGGGCGGCGACCGCTCTCGTACTCCTCGCCACGGCCGTGGCGGTGGGTGCTGCCGTGGCCGCCCGCATGCGCCGCACCCGGGCCGGCTAGGCCGCTCCACCCCGAACTTGCCGTGGAACCTCCCGCGCCCCCTACAATGCCGCCCGTTCATCCCAAGGATCGCGCGCGGGATCGATCACCCCAAAGGGGCGTAGCTCAATTGGTAGAGCACTGGTCTCCAAAACCAGCGGTTGGGGGTTCGAGTCCCTCCGCCCCTGCTCAGAGGCCAGACCGGCCCCGACGATGAGGACATCATGAACCGAGAACTGCGCCGACTGCAGGCGAAGGAAGAAGAGAGAGCGAAGGAGCGGCGCGCCGGTGCGGTGCAGCAGCGTCGCCGTCGCGAGCGCGTCAAGTTCCGCCAGTTCGTCTCCGAGATCCGCACCGAACTCAAGCGCGTCGCCTGGCCGAGCCGCCGCGAGGTGACGACCTTCACCCTGGTCACCCTCATCACCGCCGGCTTCGTCACCCTCTACGCCTTCGCTCTCGACCTCACCCTCAAGCAGGGCGTCCTCAAGTTGCTGGAGCTGCGATGACCTCTGAGGAGCTCGAGACGGGTAACGAGCCCGTCATCGATCCCGACAACCCCTTTGTTCGGGCAGCTGCGCTGCTTGGTGCCGTAGTGGCTCCCTCCGAGCCCGAGGAGGAGCCACCGGCCGACCTCGAGCCCGAGGTTGCGCCGGAGACGGCGGCGCCGGAGACGACGGCGCCCGCGACGACGGTGGCTTCGGCCCCGGCGCCGGCGGCGCCTGCGGTCGCTGCGGCCGCCCCGGTGGCGGCCCCGGCGGCGGTGGCAACCGCCGTGGCACTCGCCGAGCCCGTCGAGGAGGCGCTTCCGCCGGCCAGCCCCTACGACCTCCCCGGCTCTTGGTTCGTGGTGCATTCCTACAGCGGGTACGAGAACAAGGTGAAGGCCAACCTGGGCACCCGCATCAAGTCGATGCACATGGAGGAGTCGATCTTCGATGTCGTCATCCCCATGGAGGATGTCGTCGAGATCAAGTCGGGTCGCAAGGTCACGGTTCCCCGCAAGCAGTTCCCGGGCTACATCCTGGTGCGGATGTACATGACCGACGACTCGTGGGGTGTGGTTCGCAACACCCCGGGTGTCACCGGATTCGTCGGTTCGGGGACGAAGCCGACGCCGCTCTCGCGGCGCGAGGTGGAGCGAATCCTCGGGGTTCGCAAGGACGAGGAGAAGAAGGCCCCCCGGTTCAAGCCGGACTGGGAGGTTGGGGAGACGGTGCGCGTCATCGACGGCCCATTCGCCGACTTCAACGGCGTCATCGAGGACATCAATCTGGATCAGTCGAAGGTCCGGGTCCTCGTCGACATCTTCGGCCGGGAGACCCCGGTCGAACTCAATTTCGATCAGATCCAGAAGTTCTAGTCCGGAGAGGGAAACATGGGCCGCAAGAAGATCGCCGCGATCCTGAAGCTCCAGATCCCCGCGGGGCAGGCCACACCTGCGCCGCCGGTGGGTCCGGCGCTGGGCCAGCACGGCGTCAACATCATGGACTTCGTCAAGACGTACAACGCGGCGACGGAGAGCCAGATCGGGACGATCGTCCCCGTGGAGATCACGGTGTACGACGACCGCTCGTTCACCTTCGTCACCAAGACCCCGCCCGCCGCGGTGATGTTGCGCCAGGCGGCCCGTGTCGAGAAGGGCTCCGCCACCCCGCACACCGTCAAGGTGGGCAAGGTCACCAAAGCCCAGGTGAAGCAGATCGCCGAGACGAAGCTTGTCGACCTCAACGCCAACGACGTGGACGCGGCGACGAAGATCGTGGAGGGTACGGCGCGTTCGATGGGGATCACCGTCGAGGGCTGAGCGGTACGCAATTCGCAATTCGCTATTCGCAGGACAACGAATTGCGAATTGCGAGAGAGATGACCACATAGGCGGGAGGCCCACCAGGGCCGAAGACCGCGAGGAGACAGACCATGAGCAAGAAGCGCGATGACGCTGCCAAGAAGTTCGATGGGGCGGCGTTCTTTGGACCTATCAAGGCCCTCGAGCTGGTGAAGTCCAGCTCCACCGCCAAGTTCGACGAGACGGTCGAGGCCTCGTTCAACCTCGGCATCGATCCCAAGCAGGCGGATCAAGGGGTGCGCGGAACCGTTTCGCTCCCCCATGGAACCGGCAAGACGGTGAAGGTGTTGGCCTTCGCCGAAGGGGAGGCCGCCCGTGCCGCCCAGGCCGCCGGTGCCGACATCGTCGGTGGACCAGAACTCGCCGCGGCCATCACCGCCGGCAGCCAGCCCCTCGACTGGGACATCACCATCGCCCACCCGTCGCTCATGGCCGAGGTCGGCAAGCTCGGCAAGGCGCTCGGACCGCGTGGTCTCATGCCGAACCCCAAGGCCGGCACCGTGACCCCCGATGTCGGCAAGGCCGTCAAGGAGTTCAAGGCGGGCCGGGTGGAGTACCGCAACGATCGCTTCGGCAATGTCGCCGTCGGCATCGGCAAGGTTTCCTTCTCCGCCCAGCAGCTGCGGGAGAACCTGGCGATGCTCGTCGGCGAGATCACCCGGGTGAAGCCCTCGTCGTCGAAGGGCCGCTACATCAAGAAGCTCACGCTGTCGTCGACGATGGGCCTCGGCGTCCACGTGGACGTGGGTGCCCTGGACGAGCTCAAAGAGGAGTAGGTACCAGGCACCAGGTACCAGATTCCAGATCCCGAGGGTTTGGGCCCTCCGGTACCCGGCACCCGGGACCCGGATCTGGCATCTGGCATCTGGCATCTGGTATCTTCCTCCCCACATACCGACCAGAGACCGCAGGTCCCTTTGGGGTCAATGGCCGCAAGGCCGCCGGCGCAGGTTGTGAAGAAGGCTTTCTTCGCTCCCGCGTGGTCTCACGTCGGGAGCGTTTCATTTCGGGCGCCGCCCGAAAACCACGCAAGGAGCAAGGGACATGCCACGACCTGAGAAGGTCCAGGCGGTCGCCGACATCAAGGAGCGTCTCGAGAAGGCGCAGGCGGTGTTCGTGGCCGAGTATGCCGGGCTCTCCGTCAAGGAGCAGCAGGCGCTTCGCCGCGGACTCCGCGCCGCCAAGAGCGAGTTCAAGGTCTACAAGATGACCCTGGCCCGCATCGCCGCCGCCGAACTGGGACATGAGAACTTCGTCGGCATGCTGGTGGGACCTGCGGGCCTCACCTTTGCCGGCGAGGACGCCGCCGCCACCGCCAAGGTCCTGCGCGACTTCGCCAAGGATCATCAGAAGCTGGTGATCAAGGGCGGCCTGCTCGGCAACGAGGTGCTGCTGCCCGAACGGGTGTCTGCCCTCGCCGACCTCGAACCCCGTGAGGTGCTGCTCTCCAAGGTCGCCGGGGTCTTCCAGGCACCGATGGCACGGATGGCCGGCTTGCTGGCCGCCATGCCGCGGAACCTGGCCACGATGATCTCGCAGCTGATCGAGAAGATGCCGGCCGCGGAGGCCGCGGCTGCTCCGGCGACGGCCCCGGCCGCCGCCGCTCCCCCCGCTCCGGCGGCCGAAGCCCCTGTTGAGGCTGAAGCCGCCGCGGAGGCGACGGGCGGAGATGTCGACACCACCGATGAAACACCGGCCTCACCGGCCGAGGAGGAATAACTGATGGCAAGCAAGATGAGCACTTCGGAGCTGCTCGACGTCTTCGCCGGGATGACCGTGCTGGAGCTCTCCGAGTTCCTCAAGGCATTCGAGGAGAAGTTCGACGTAACCGCCGCCGCCCCGATGGCGATGGCGATGATGCCGGCCGGTGGCGGTGCCGCTGCCGTCGTCGAGGAGAAGGACGAGTTCGATGTCGTCCTGGTGGCTGCCGGGGATCAGAAGATCCAGGTGATCAAGGAAGTCCGTGGCCTCACCAGCCTCGGTCTCAAGGAGGCCAAGGAACTCGTCGACGGCGCACCGAAGCCGGTGCTGCAGGGTGTCGACAAGGCTGCGGCCGAGAAGGCCAAGGGCGTCCTCGAAGCCGTCGGCGCCACGGTGGAGCTGAAGTAGGAGGGCGGCGGCCGAAGGCCGCCACCGCAATCCGCAATTCGCCAGAAGGGGCGGGAGTCATCCCGCCCCTTCGGTTCATCATGAGGCCTGATGCCCGGGTGCGATGCCGGGGCTGGGAGCCGGGTTCCGGGCGGATCGCCCAGGCGGCATCCTCCGGGTCTGGCGAATTGCGAATTGCGGAAAGGCGGAGTTGCCCTTCCAGGCGCCCCAGCCGCTTTCCCTTGCAGCCGTCCTCCTGGGTGGTATCTTGTCGCCAAGACATAGAGGAGCCGTCACGGTTCATCGCTAAGGGCCGGCTTTGCCGAGCCAGGGTAGCCGCGTGCTATCCTGGCTTGCTGTCGTTCCTGTCATTCCGCCTTTCAACGTTGTTCGCCGTCCCTGCCCATCACTGACATCGAGGAGGAAGCGCTCTTGGCCCGTGCGCGCACCGAGCGGATCTCGTTCGCGAAGATCCCAGAAGTCCTGCCCCTTCCGAATCTCCTCGACGTTCAACACGAGTCGTTCAACTGGTTCCTCGAACGCGGGTTGAAGGAGATCTTCGAGGAGATTTCTCCCATCGAAGACTTCACGTCGACGCTCGCCCTCGAGCTCACCGACCACCGCTTCGAAGAGCCGACGATGTCGATCGACGAGGCCAAGGAGCGCGACTCCAACTACTCGCGCCCCTTGTTCGTGACCGCGCGGTTCATGAACAAGCAGACCGGTGAGATCAAGGAGCAGCAGGTCTTTCTCGGGGACTTCCCGATGATGACTCCCAACGGCACCTTCATCATCAACGGCACCGAGCGTGTCGTGGTCTCGCAGCTGGTGCGGTCGCCCGGGGTGTACTTCGACGAGACCCCCGACAAGACCTCGGACAAGGACCTCTACTCCGCCAAGGTGATCCCGGGGCGGGGCGCCTGGCTCGAGTTCGACATCGACAAGAAGGGCACCCTCGGGGTGCGCGTGGATCGCAAGCGCCGCCAGCTGGTGAGCACCTTCCTGCGCGCCCTCGACTACGCCCAGGCCGACGAGGACATCGTCGCCCTGTTCGCCGGGTCCGAGGTGATCCGCGAGAGCGTCGACAAGGACACGACCCAGGATCGTGAGGAAGCTCTCCTCGACCTGTATCGCAAGCTCCGCCCCGGCGAGCTCACGACGATCGAGTCGGCGCGCAGCCTGGTGAACACGCTCTTCTACAACCCGAAGCGGTACGACCTCACCCGGGTGGGCCGTTACAAGCTCAACCAGAAGTTCGGCCGGGAGAGCGGTGACCTCGAGGACATCGACAACTACCGGGGCAAGAGCCTCGGTCTGCTGTCGCAGCAGGACATCCTCGACACCATCAACTACCTCATCGCCCTCTACGAGGGCAAGCCGGGGTACTCCGCCGACGACATCGACCACTTCGGCAATCGCCGGGTGCGGACGGTCGGCGAGTTGATCCAGAACCAGATCCGCGTCGGCTTGACCCGCCTCGAGCGGGTGGTGCGCGAGCGCATGACCACCCAGGACCCGGAGGCGATCACTCCGCAGAGCCTGATCAACATCCGTCCGGTCGTCGCCTCCATCAAGGAGTTCTTCGGCACGAGCCAGCTGAGCCAGTTCATGGACCAGCCCAACCCGCTCGCCGGGCTCACCCACCGCCGGCGACTGTCGGCACTCGGGCCGGGTGGCCTGTCGCGGGAGCGTGCCGGGTTCGAGGTGCGCGACGTGCACTCCTCGCACTATGGCCGGATGTGCCCGATCGAGACCCCCGAAGGTCCGAACATCGGCCTCATCGGCTCGTTGGCCTCCTACGCCAAGGTGAACCGGTTCGGCTTCATCGAGACCCCCTATCGACGCGTCGTCGACGGTCGGGTGACGAACAAGATCGACTATCTCACCGCCACCGAAGAGGAGCGCTACGTCATCGCCCAGGCGAATGCCGTTCTCAAGGAGGACGGCACCTTCGCCTCCGACCGGGTGCTGGTGCGCTCCGAGGGCGGCGAGGTGGACTACGTGCTGCCCAAGGACGTCGACTACATGGACGTCTCCCCGAAGCAGGTGGTCTCCGTGGCCACCTCGCTCATCCCGTTCCTCGAGCACGACGATGCCAACCGGGCGCTCATGGGTTCCAACATGCAGCGCCAGGCGGTGCCGCTGCTGCGAGCCGAGGCCCCGCTCGTGGGGACCGGCGTCGAAGACCGCGTCGCCTTCGACTCGGGCGAGATGACCATCGCCACCGAAGACGGCGAGGTGGCCGAGGTCACCGGCGACCGCATCATCGTCAAGCAGGGCAACAAGCGGGTCGAGTTCCCGCTGAAGAAGTTCGTCCGCTCCAACCAGGGCACCTCCCTGAACCAGAAGCCGCTGGTGCGTGAAGGCGACATGCTGAAGAAGGGCCAGGTCATTGCCGACGGGCCTTCGACGCAGGACGGCGAGCTCGCCCTCGGCAAGAACCTGCTCGTGGCGTTCATGCCGTGGCGCGGCCACAACTTCGAAGACGCCATCGTCATCTCGGAGCGTCTCGTCAAGGACGACATCCTCACCTCGATCCACATCGAGGAGTACGAGATCGAGGCCCGCGATACCAAGCTCGGCGCCGAGGAGATCACCCGCGACATCCCGAACGTCGCCGAGGAAGCGCTGCGCGACCTCGACGAGGAGGGGATCATCCGCATCGGTGCGGAGGTCGGCCCCGGTGACTACCTGGTGGGCAAGGTCACCCCCAAGGGCGAGACCGAGCTCACCCCCGAGGAGCGCCTGCTGCGCGCCATCTTCGGCGAGAAGGCGCGCGAGGTGCGGGACATGTCGTTGAAGGTGCCCCACGGCGAGACCGGCAAGGCCATCGATGTCAAGGTGTTCCGCCGCGACAACGGCGACGAGCTGCCCCCGGGGATGAACGAACTGGTGCGGGTCTACGTCGCCCAGTCGCGCAAGATCGCCGAGGGCGACAAGCTCGCCGGACGGCACGGCAACAAGGGCGTCATCGCCAAGATCCTCCCCGAGGAGGACATGCCGTTCCTCGCCGACGGGACCCCGGTCGACATCATCCTGTCGCCGCTGGGCGTGCCTTCCCGGATGAACCTCGGCCAGGTGCTCGAGACCCATCTCGGCTGGGCGGCCGCTCGCGGCTGGACTCCATTCGAGGGCACCACGCGCGCCTCCAAGGGCGCCAAGCCGTGGACCCGGGTGGCGACGCCCGTCTTCGACGGCGCCAAGGAGGATGAGATCTCCAAGGTGCTCGAACACTCGTTCCCCAGCGAGGATGGCGAGCCCCTCATCAACCTCGACGGCAAGGCGGTGCTCTTCGACGGACGCAACGGTGAGCCGTTCGACTCGCCGGTGACCGTCGGATACATCTACGTCCTGAAGCTGCTCCACCTCGTCGACGACAAGATCCACGCCCGGTCCACCGGCCCGTACTCGATGATCACCCAGCAGCCGCTCGGTGGGAAGGCGCAGTTCGGCGGCCAGCGGTTCGGCGAGATGGAGGTGTGGGCCCTCGAGGCGTACGGCGCCGCCTACGCCCTCCAGGAGCTGCTCACCATCAAGTCCGACGACGTGCGCGGTCGCGTCAAGGTGTACGAGGCGATTGTGAAGGGCGAGAACATCCCTGAGCCGGGGATCCCCGAGTCCTTCAAGGTGCTCATCAAGGAGATGCAGAGCCTCTGCCTCAACGTCGAGATGCTCTCGGCGGGCGAGGAAGTGGAGCTGCGTGAGCTCGACGACGACGCCTTCCGCACCGCCGAGTCACTCGGCATCGACATCTCTCGTCCCGAGCGGGGCGACTGACGGTTTGGGTTTGGGTCGGGATTGGAACGCATGCGCGACGACACGCAAGGAGTAGGAACCGGTGCCTCAGCTGTTCGATGAGTTGAAGATCAGTCTCGCCACTGCCGACCAGATTCGTGGTTGGTCGCACGGCGAAGTGAAGAAGCCCGAGACCATCAACTACCGGACCCTCAAGCCGGAGAAGGACGGTCTCTTCGACGAGCGCATCTTCGGCCCGACCCGGGACTGGGAGTGCTACTGCGGCAAGTACAAGCGCGTCCGTTTCCGCGGTGTGATCTGCGAGCGCTGCGGCGTCGAAGTCACCCGCAACAAGGTGCGTCGCGAGCGCATGGGCCACATCGAACTGGCCGCCCCGGTCACCCACATCTGGTACTTCAAGGGCGTTCCCAGCCGTCTCGGCTATCTGCTCGACATGTCGCCGAAGGACCTGGAGAAGGTCATCTACTTCGCCGCCTATCTCATCACGTATGTGGATGAGGACCGCCGTCACGCCGACCTGGCCGAGCTCGAAGAGGCCCGGGACACCGAGATCGAGTTGGTGCGGCGCGACTTCGAGAAGTGGAAGACGACCCGCCTCGAGCGCCTCGAGAACGAGGTCAAGGGCATGGAGGCCGGCGGCGCCAAGTCGCAGGAGATCTCCGCCCACCGTCGCGAGGCCGATCGCGAGATCAAGGACCGCCAGGAGCGGGCCGAGTACGAAGAGGAGCTCGTCCGCGAGGCCTTCGACTTCTTCCGCACCATGGACGTCAAGGACCTCGTCGAGTCGGAGCAGCTGTGGCGTGAGGTCCGCGACCGCTACAGCGACTACTACGAGGGCTCGATGGGTGCCGAGGCGGTCAAGGACCTCCTCAGCCGGCTCGACCTCGAGGCCGAGATCGAGCAGCTCAACGAGGACCTGGAGTCCAAGTCGGCGCAGCGGCGCCAGCGCGCCACCAAGCGCCTCAAGGTCGTGACCCCGTTCGCCCAGGGGGTCAACTCCACCGAGGCGATGATCCTCGAAGCCGTGCCGGTGATCCCGCCCGACCTGCGCCCGATGGTGCAGCTCGACGGCGGCCGGTTCGCCACGTCCGACCTCAACGATCTCTACCGCCGGGTGATCAACCGCAACAACCGCCTCAAGCGGCTGCTCGATCTCGGCGCCCCGGAGATCATCGTGAACAACGAGAAGCGGATGTTGCAGGAGGCGGTCGATGCCCTCTTCGACAACGGGCGGCGCGGCCGCGCCGTCACCGGCCCCGGCAACCGGCCGCTGAAGTCGCTCTCGGACATGCTCAAGGGCAAGCAGGGCCGGTTCCGCCAGAACCTGCTCGGCAAGCGGGTCGACTACTCCGGTCGTTCCGTGATCGTCGTCGGCCCCCAGCTCAAGCTGCACCAGTGCGGCCTGCCCAAGGCGATGGCACTCGAGTTGTTCAAGCCCTTCGTGATGAAGCGGCTCGTCGACCAGGACATCGCTCAGAACATCAAGGCGGCGAAGCGGATGGTGGAGCGGCAGCGTCCCCAGGTGTGGGACGTGCTCGCCGAGGTCATCCAGGAGCACCCGGTGCTCCTCAACCGTGCCCCGACGCTGCACCGCCTCGGCATCCAGGCCTTCGAGCCGGTGCTCGTCGAGGGCAAGGCGATCCAGATCCACCCGCTGGTGTGCGAGGCGTTCAACGCCGACTTCGACGGCGACCAGATGGCGGTCCATCTGCCGCTTTCGGCGGAGGCCCAGGCCGAGGCCCGGGTGCTCATGCTCTCGGCGAACAACGTGCTCTCGCCGGCCAGCGGCCGTCCGATCGTCACCCCCAGCCAGGACATGGTCATCGGCATCTACTACCTCTCCGAGTTGGTGGAGGACGCCAAGGGGGCCGGCCGGAGGTTCATGGACATCGACGAGGCGCTCATGGCCTTCGATCTCGGCGAGTTGAGCGTCCATGCCCCGATCAAGCTCCGGGTCGGGAACCTTGCCGGTGATCCCGAGCGCTACGCGCAGCTGCACGACCACCTCGGAGCGCTCATCCCCGCCGAGCCGGTGGACGGCACCAAGCCGTTCGACACCACGCTGGGACGGGCGCTGATCAACACGGCGCTTCCCGAGGACTTCCCCTATGTGAACTCGGTGGTCCTCAAGAGCGACGTGCGCGTCCTCATCGAGGAGGTCATCGAGAACTACGACAAGTCCCAGGTGGGATCACTCCTCGACGGCATCAAGGAGCTCGGATTCCGCTTCTCGACCAAGGCCGGTCTCACCATCGGCCTCATCGACGTGAAGACCCCGCCCGACAAGGCGCAGATCCTCGAGGCCTACGAGGAGAAGGCCGCCAAGGTCGAGGAGCTGTACCAGCAGGGGATCATCACCGACGACGAGCGTCGTCAGGAGCTGATCGAGATCTGGACCGAGGCCACGGACCGGGTCAAGGACGCCATGGAGATCAGCCTCAAGGCGGACAAGTTCAACCCCATCGACATGATGGTTCGCTCGGGAGCGCGCGGGAACATCATGCAGGTGCGCCAGATCGCCGGCATGCGTGGACTGGTGGCGAACCCCAAGGGCGACATCATTCCGCGCCCGATCAAGGCGAACTTCCGCGAAGGGCTGTCCGTCCTGGAGTACTTCATCTCGACGCACGGCGCCCGCAAGGGTCTCGCCGACACCGCCCTGCGCACCGCCGACTCCGGGTATCTCACCCGGCGCCTGGTCGACGTGTCGCAGGAGGTGCTGATCCACAGCGAGGAGAGCGACGATCCGGGCATCGTCATCGCGGTGCGCGAGAACGGGCAGCCGATCCGCCACCTCCGCAACCGGATCTTCGGACGGATCCTCGCCGAGGACATCAAGATCGGCCGCTCGCTGCTCGACACTCCCTCGGGTCGCAAGCTGCGCGCCGGGGAACTCATCGACCGCGAAGCCATGGTCGCCATCCAGGCCGCCGAGACCGTCGAGGAGGTTCGGGTGCGATCGCCGCTCACCGACACCTCACGTCATGGCATCAGCCAGGCGTCGTACGGGCTCAGCCTGGCGATGGGGCGCATGGTGGAGCCGGGTGAGGCCGTGGGGATCATGGCCGCCCAGTCCATCGGCGAGCCGGGCACCCAGCTGACGATGCGTACCTTCCACACGGGTGGCGTCGCCGGTGAGGACATCACGCACGGCCTGCCCCGCGTCACCGAGCTGTTCGAGGCCCGGTCACCGAAGGGCAAGGCGCCGATCTCGGAGATCGGCGGCCAGGTCGCCGTCGTCGACGACTCCGAAGGCCGCCGCATCGTGATCACGGGCAAGGAAGGCGAGATGGCCTACCCCATCTCCCGCCGGGCACGCCTCAAGGTCAAGGACGGCACGACGATCGACCCCGGCACCCCGCTCACCGAGGGTCCGCTCGATCCGAAGGAAGTGCTCGAGATCATGGGGGTGCGGGCCTGCCAGAAGTACCTCGTCGACGAGGTGCAGGAGGTGTACCGCAGCCAGGGCGTGGACATCCACGACAAGCACATCGAGATCATCGTGCGTCAGATGCTGCGCAGGGTGCGGGTGGTGAATCCCGGCGATTCCACCTTCCTGCCCGCGGAGCTGGTCGATGCGGTGGAGTTCCGTGAGGCCAACAAGGAGTTGGTGGCCGAGGGCAACACCCCGGCCGAGGGTCGTCCCGAGCTCATGGGGATCACCAAGGCATCGCTGGCGACGGACTCGTGGCTCTCGGCGGCCTCCTTCCAGGAGACCACCCGGGTGCTCACCGAAGCGGCGCTGCAGGGCAAGAGCGACTTCCTGCGCGGCCTCAAGGAGAACGTGATCATCGGCAAGCTCATCCCCGCCGGCACCGGGGCCGATCGCTACCAGGCGGTGCAGCCCTCGCTGCCCGGAGCCACGGTGGTCAGCGCCCTCGGCCTGTTCGGCGAGGCGCCGACCGGGAAGAAGAAGACCGACGACTCGCTCCCGGCCAACCCCGCCGAATGGCTCGCCTCCCTCGGTGGCGGCCTCGAGGAAGTCGACGAGGAAGAAGAGGAATGAGGTCGGCCGGCGTTGCCGGCCTCCCGCAATTTGCAACTAGCAAGTCCGGCCCGCCGCAAAGGCGGGCCGGACTGTTTCGTCGGGGTCACGGGAAGCGCCTGCACCGCGTCCGCGACACGCGCGCTCGTGTCATCCTTGACCCCAGCATGGTGCGCCGCTGGACTGCATCCGAACAAGGGAGATCGATGCGGCGCGTGATCATGTTGGCGACGGCTGTGGTCATGGCGATGGCCGCACCGGCGGCGGCGGATCCTCTCGAGGGCGACTGGATCCTGCTCCACTTCCAGGACCAGCCGGGGGCGGTGTACGACCTCTACCTCGTCCATCCCGACGGAACGGGCCTCGTCAACCTCACCAACGGAGTGGCCGACGACCACGTCGGTGCGGTCTCACCCGACGGTTCGCTGATCGCGGTGTCCTCCAATGACGGCACGAGCACCGAGATCTGGGTGATGGACACCGCTGGGGGCGGAAGGCAGCGGCTCACCTCCTCGGGCGGATACGGCGTGGCGTGGACCCCGGACGGACGAATCGTCTACTCCCGGGCCACCGAGATCCGGGTCATGGCCGCCGACGGCACCGGGGATGCGCTCGTGGTCGAGGGACTTGCCGGAGTGGCGCACAACCTGGCGGTGTCGCCAGACGGATCCACCGTCGCGTTCGACGTCCAGGTCGAGACGGACCGCGACATCTATTCGGTGCCCCTCGCCGGCGGGGAGGTGACCGAACTCACCACCGAGGGCGGCTTCGAACCCGAATGGTCTCCCGATGGCTCGCAGATCGTCTTCACCACGTTCCGGGCATCTGGCGGCAACTTCTGGGTGATGAACCCCGATGGCAGCGACCAGCACAACCTCTTCCCGTCGGAGTTCAACGACTTCGAGGCGTCGTGGTCTCCCGATGGCAGCCGCATCGTCTTCGAGTCGGTGCGCAACGAGGACTTCGCCATCTCGATCTTCGATCTCACCGCGGGCACCTCGGTCGACGTCGTCACGCGTCCCACCGCGGCGACCTTCCGCTCGCCGGTGTGGGTGCGAATCACGTCGACCATGGCTCCTCCGGTGACCGGGACCAGCGCGGGGACCGCGACCACCACCGCGGCGCCGGTGACCAGCGCGGTCCCGGCGGGTGATGGCGAGGAGTCCTCGATCGATCCGATCTGGGTGGCATTGTTCGGCGCGATCGTTGCGGCCGCAGCGATCGGGATCGTCCTCGCCCGGCAGTCGGGGAAGGGCAAGGAGCCACCTCCGCCGCCGGCGGCGCCCGACAATTAGCCCGGCCTCACAGCGCGATCGCGGTCTCCAACGCCAGTTCCACCATGGCGGCGATCGAGGTCTCACGCTCCTCCACGGTCATCGCCTCATGGGAGAGCAGGTGATCGCTGACGGTGCAGATGGCGAGCGCCCGCCCGCCGTGCTCGGCGGCGACCCCGTAGATCCCGGCGGCCTCCATCTCGGCGGCGAGCACCCCCATGGCGGCGTAGCGTTCGAACACCGCCGGCGTGGGGTGATAGAAGAGGTCACCGGAGATCACGCTACCCACGTGCACCGGTGTGCCCAGCCGTGACGCGGTGTCCGCCGCGGTGCGCAAGAGGTGGTAGTCGGCGACGGCAGCGAAGTCGGCGCCGGCAAAGCGGGCCCGGTTCACCCCGGAGTCGGTGCACGCCCCCATGGCGAGGATGACGTCGCGCACCTTGACCTCGAGGCGCATCGCCCCGCACGTGCCGATGCGGATGAGGTTGCGCACCCGATACTCCTTGATCAGCTCCGTCGTGTAGATCGACGCCGAGGGAATGCCCATGCCGGTGCCCATCACCGAGAGGCGATGACCGCGATAGGTGCCGGTGAAGCCGAGCATGCCGCGCACCGCAGTGACCTCCCTGGCCCCCTCGAGGTACCTGTCGGCGACGTGGCGGGCGCGCCGCGGGTCTCCCGGGAGCAGCACCGTCTCGGCGAAGTCACCGGGGGCGGCGGAGATGTGGGGTGTGGGCGTGGGCAAAGCAGAATCCTCTGTCGGCGTCGCCGCCGAGGCTAATTGGCGAGGAAACCGTCCCCGGCGGCTACTTGGTCGCTCCTCCGCGCAGCGTTGCGACCGTGGCCCGGATCTGCTCGAAGTGCTCCTGGTAGTGATCGCGTCCCTGGCTGTACCCGTAGGCGAGCCGCCAGAAGCCACCCTTGCGGGCGACGAACTCGCCGGGAAGCGCAGCCAGCATCGCCACGGTCTGTCGCTCCAATCGCTGGTAGGCGGCGACCATCTCCGCCAGCGAGTCGAAGGACGCCGCGGTGACACTGCCGCGCAGGTTGGAGTTCTCGAAGGGGCCGTCGGTCACCCGTTCGGAGGCGATCACCAGATCGGCGATGAAGGCGTGGCTGTCGCCCTCGTCGTTGAGGAGGTGGGCGATCACCTCGCGCACGCTCCACTCGTCCGGAGAGGGTCTGGTTGTGGATTCGACCTCGGTCACCCCCTCGAGGACCTTGCCGAGCTCCTCGTCCACCCAGCGGAACTCCCCGGCGACGAACTCCGCCAGGGCCGCGGCCGTGGCGGGGAGTTCGGGGATCGGTCGCCCCGAGAGCTTCATCTCGGCGCGGCGTTCGCTGCCGTCGCGGTAGTACACCACCTCGACGACGTCACCGGCGCGATGGGGCTGGAGGGCGACGGCGAACGACGGGAATCCGACGATATTCGTGCCCCCGATGCCCACCACGATGTCACCCCCGGTGAGACCGGCAGCATGGGCGCCCATGCCTGCGGAGGTCCCGGCCAGACGCACCCCGTAGTCGACGGGGGCGCCGAGCTTGGCGGCGCGCTCCGGGGTGATCTCGGTGTCCACCATCACGCCGATCATGGGTCGACGGGTGAAGCGCAGATCCTCGCCGGTGGTCATGACCGAGGCGAGGTTCTCCAGGTCCTTCGCCCAGGTGCTCACCCCTTTGGCGAACTGCTCCCAGCCTTCACCACCCGGCCAGGTGTGGGTCAGCTTGACGGTCGTGGTGTTGCCCTTGGATTCCAGCGTGACATCCACCGCCGAAGGCCCGGGATCCGTCGGGCCCACCCAGGTGAAGGCGACCTGCTTGCCCGGCACCAGCGCCGTGAAGTTGCCAACCACGCCGTAGCCGTGATTCCACCCCAGGTAGAGCCGGCCCCCCTCCTCGGCGCGCAGGGTGGCTGCATCGCACAGCCATCCCCGCAACAGCGTCGAGTTGGTGAACTGGCGATATACCTCGGCCGCCGGTGCAGCGACCTCCTGGGTCAAGGTCATGGATTCGGGCTTGGACATGAGAGCTCCCTCGCTGGTCACGCGTGGCAGTTTCAAGCTAGCCCCCTACCCCCCCGGCCGTGCCGCCGATGGGACGGACCGCGATCCACGGGCATTCCGGTTTCGCCTCGCATTCTCGCGCTCGCGCCGCGAGGTATTGGACTGAAAGTAGTATCGACATCGAGAGGGGCAGCTGTCGCTGGAGGAGGTCCAGCAGTGCAACTCGCGAGAGTCGTTGCCCCGCTGTTGTTCCTGCTCTCGGCCTGCGGCGACGCACCGACCGAGATCTCGGCCGCGGTGACGAGCCAGCCGCCCTCGACGACGGCTCGCTCAAGCACCACGGTTGCCCCAGCCACCACGGCCGCTGCGGTCACCACGACCTTCGCCCTTTCCCCTGAGCTCTCGGCGGCATGTGCGGTTGCGACGGGGCACGCGATCGGCACCTTTGGGGTGTCGTTGGACTCCGTGGACGCCAACTCGGGGTTGGCCTCGGACTCCGCGTTCTACGCCACCATGGAGGCCTTGTTCGGTGAAGTGGGCGACATGTTGTATACGGAGTGTGGATTGAGCCAGTACGCCGTGGCAATCTCGGACATCCTCAGGTACCTCGTGTCCGAGAAGGTATCGAGAGCACCGGTCACTGCAGCCCTTATCGCCAGCATCATCGAGGACATATGCCTCACTGCTTCTGGGCAACCCTACGAGTTGACCTTCGAGGGAAGGGCCGTTTGCCTGGCGGCTTGAGCACCGAGCGGCCCTCACCGCGGCGATAGACGGAGCTGCGGGATCCGGGTGTCACGGCGTTGACCGCGCGCCTTCTGCGGCACTGGTCTTGTCTGGCCCGGAGCCGATGGGCTCAGTCATGATTGATGATCACCCCTGAGGTGGTCACCATCCTCGGCCCTGTTTCCGGTTCAGCTCTCCCCTTTTTCGCGCTCTCCCCCCTGACTTTGCGCCTGGTCACCGCACGCTTCTATACTGCGCCGCCGCGACTTCGGTCCCGATGTCCCTTCTCCTAGAAGGGTGAGCCCGGCTGACTTTCGGCCGGGCTACACCGCTGAGAGGGGACAGTTCGACAGAGTCGGCGCCTCCCGTGGGGGCGAGGAGCCGGCTGACGCACGAGCAGCGACGCCCTGTGGGGCTGCGCCGCCCAAGACAACGACATAGCGGAGAGGGCACGAGTGCCGACCATCCAGCAGCTGGTCCGTGAGGGCCGCGAATCGAAGCCGAAAAAGGACAAGACCCCGGGTCTCGACGGGGCGCCGCAGCGTCGCGGTGTCTGCACGCGCGTCTACACGGTCACTCCCAAGAAGCCGAACTCCGCTCTGCGCAAGGTGTGCCGCGTCCGCCTCTCCACCGGAACCGAAGTCACCGCCTACATCCCCGGCGAAGGCCACAACCTCCAGGAGCACTCGATCGTGCTCATCCGTGGCGGCCGGGTGAAGGATCTCCCGGGTATCCGCTACAAGGTCGTCCGCGGCACGCTCGATGCCGCCGGCGTTTCCGCTCGCAAGCAGGCGCGCTCCCGCTACGGCGCCAAGAAGGGCTGAGAACGATGCGCCGCGCCCCCGCCGAAGTACAGCGCCTCGAACCGGATCCGGTGTATCGCAGCGTGCTGGTCACCCAGTTCATCAACAAGATCCTCTGGATGGGCAAGAAGGACAAGGCCCGCGCCATCGTCTACGGAGCCCTCGAGATGGTGGAGAAGCGTTCCGGCCAGGATGCGATCACGACCCTGAAGAAGGCGGTGGACAACGTTCGTCCCGCCGTCGAGGTCCGCTCCCGCCGGGTGGGCGGTTCCGCCTACCAGGTGCCGGTCGAGGTTCGCCCCCGCCGCTCCAGCACGCTCGCGGTGCGCTGGATCGTCGACTTCGCCCGCAAGCGCCGCGAGAAGGACATGGCCGAGCGCCTTGCCAACGAGATCCTCGACGCCTCGACGCGTCAGGGTGCTGCGTTCAAGCGCAAGGAGGACGTCCACAAGATGGCCGAGTCCAACAAGGCATTCGCCCACTACCGCTGGTAAGCAGATGAGCACCACCGATTCGCTGAGTCATCTTCGTCAATACCCGCTGAGCCGGACCCGCAACATCGGGATCATGGCTCACATCGACGCGGGCAAGACGACGACGACGGAGCGGATCCTCTACTACACGGGCAAGACCTACAAGATGGGTGAGGTCCACGAGGGCGCCGCCGTCATGGACTGGATGGAGCAGGAGCAGGAGCGCGGCATCACCATCACCTCCGCCGCCACCACGTGCTTCTGGAAGGACACCTGGATCAACATCATCGACACCCCCGGCCACGTCGACTTCACCGTCGAAGTGGAACGCTCGCTGCGGGTGCTCGATGGCGCGGTGGCCGTGTTCGACGCCGTGGCCGGCGTCGAGCCGCAGACCGAGACGGTGTGGCGCCAGGCCGACCGCTACAAGGTTCACCGCATCTGCTTCATCAACAAGATGGACCGCATCGGTGCCGACTTCTACGGCGCGGTCGAGTCGATCAAGGAGCGCCTCGACGCCCGCCCGGTGGCGCTGCAGCTGCCCATCGGGGCCGAGTCCGAGTTCAAGGGCGTGGTCGATCTCATCGAGATGAAGGCCCACATCTGGCCGGACGACAACGGCGAGGTCTGGGAGACCATGGACATCCCCGCCGAGTACGCCGCACGCGCCGCCGAGTGGCGCCACAAGCTCATGGACGCGTGCGCCGAGGTGGATGAGAAGCTCCTTCACAAGTACCTCGAGGATCTCGAGATCTCACCGGACGAGATCCGCACCGCGATCCGCACCGCGGTGCTCAACAACGTCTTCGTGCCCGTGCTCACCGGCGCCGCCTTCAAGAACAAGGGCGTGCAGCCGTTGCTCGACGCCATCTCGCTGTACCTGCCGAGCCCGGTCGACCTGCCCCCGGTGATCGGCTTCAAGCCGGGCGACGAGTCGGTGGTGATGGAGCGCAAGCCGGCGGACAACGAGCCCTTCTCGGCGATCGCCTTCAAGATCATGTCCGACCCGTACGTCGGCAAGCTCACCTACATGCGGGTCTACTCGGGCCACATGACCAAGGGCGACACCATCCTCAATGTCACCAACGGCAAGAAGGAGCGCATCGGGCGCCTGCTCCGCATGCACGCCAACCACCGCGAAGACATCGATGACGTCTTCACCGGCGACATCATCGCCGTGGTCGGAGCCAAAGTCACCACCACCGGTGACACGCTCGCCGACGTCACCCATCCCATCCAGCTCGAATCGATGACGTTCCCCGCTCCGGTGATCCACATCGCCATCGAGCCAAAGACCAAGTCGGATCAGGAGAAGCTCGGTGACGGGCTGCATCGCCTCTCCGAGGAGGATCCCACCTTCCTGGTGCGCACCGACGAGGAGACCGGCCAGACGATCATCGCCGGCATGGGGGAGCTGCACCTCGAGGTGCTCGTCGATCGGCTCCGTCGCGAGTTCAAGGTGGACGCCAACGTCGGCCGTCCCCAGGTCGCCTATCGCGAGACCATCAAGAAGGCCGTGAAGGACGTCGTGTACCGCCACGTCAAGCAGACCGGCGGCAAGGGCCAGTTCGCCCACGTAGTCATCGACCTCGAGCCGACCGGGCCCGGCGGTGGCTACGAGTTCGTGGACCAGACCAAGGGTGGCAAGGTTCCCAAGGAGTACGTGCCCGCGGTGGACGACGGCATCGAGGCGGCCCTCGACTCGGGCGTCCTGGCCGGGTACCCGATCGTCGATGTGCGCGCCATCCTGGTGGATGGTTCCGCCCATGCCGTCGACTCGTCGGAGATGGCTTTCAAGATCGCCGGGTCGATGGCACTGCAGGAGGCGGCCCGCAAGGCCGGCCTGCAGCTCCTCGAGCCGGTGATGAGGGTCGAAGTGGTGACGCCCGAGGAGCACATGGGCGATGTCATCGGCGACCTCAGTTCCCGTCGCGGGCAGATCGGCGACATGGGTCAGCGGGGCAACGCCCGGGTGATCAGCGCCATCGTTCCGCTTGCCGAGATGTTCGGATACGCCACCGACCTGCGGTCCCGTACCCAGGGTCGGGCGGCGTACACGATGCACTTCGATTCGTACATGCCGGTGCCGGAGTCCATCGCCGCTGAAGTCGTGGCGAAGGTCCGCGGTGAGTGACTCAGGAGGTCAGGGCTGATGGGTAAAGAGAAGTTTGAGCGGTCGAAGCCTCATGTGAATGTGGGGACGATGGGTCATATTGATCATGGGAAGACGACGTTGACCGCGGCGATTACGAAGGTGTTGTCGGAGGCGGGGGTTTCGAAGACGGGGTTTACGGCGTTTGAT
>JACRIT010000085.1 GCA_016215655.1 Acidimicrobiia bacterium | reverse complement strand
ATCCGAGGGCCGGCGCCGAGACCACCCCGACGGCGATGCCGTCGTCATCTTCGAGGGCGATGAGCGTGGCCCACACCGGTACGCCGCGCACGTAGTTCACGGTGGCATCGATCGGGTCGATGATCCATCGCCGGCCCGCCCAGATCCCGCTGGATCCGTACTCCTCGCCGAGCACGGCGTCACCGGGGAAGACCCCTTCGAGGTGCCTCCGAATCGCCACCTCGGCGGCACGGTCGGCCTCCGAGACCGGGGTCAGGTCGTCCTTGTGTTCCACGGCGAGGTCGATGGCGCGAAAGCGGGGCATCGTCGCCAGGTCGGCGGCGTCGGCGGCCTCGAGGGCGACGCGCAGATCCGTGTCTATCGACATCGGGAGATGTTCGCACACCGGGACCGGGCTACGGTTGACGATCGTGATCCACGACGACAACCCGTTCTCGGTACCGGAGTCCGAGCGCGACCCGGTGCGTCGCTTGCGCGGCCGCCTCGTCGCCCCGGTGACGGTGGTGACGGCGGGATCGGGGGACCGCCGAACGGGGTTGACGGTGTCCTCGCTCATGATCGCCGACGGTGAACCCGGCCGGCTGATCTTCCTCTGCGGACGCAACGCCGATCTCGGCGATGTGATCGCGTCGAGCGGGGGGTTCGTGGTCCACGCCCTCGGCAGCGGTGACGAGTGGCTCGCCGATCGATTCGCCGGAGTCAGGCCCAGCCCTGGTGGCCTGTTCGCCGGCCTGGAGATCAGCGACGGCGCGTATGGCCCCGTGATCACCACCGTCGCCACCCGTGCCGAATGTTCGATGGCCGCGCTCGCCGATGCCGGGTGGTATCACCTCATCGAGGGGTCCATCGCATCGGTGGTCTTGGGAGAGCCCGTCGAGCCCCTGGTGCGCTTCCGGGGCCGATACCGCGGGCTCGAACCCGGCTGATCGCCCCTCCCGCGCCGTCCGGGGCTCTTCCTACACTTCTCCGGATGCCCTCCTCTCCCACCGTATGGCTTACCACGCTCGGCTGCGCCAAGAACCAGGTCGACTCCGAGAAGCTCGAGGCCCGGCTCGATGACGCCGGATACCGCCGCGCCACGACCATGGAGTCGGCCGACGTCGTCATGGTCAACACCTGCGCCTTCATCGAGGCGGCCCGGCGCGAATCGGTGGACACCGTGCTCGATCATGCGGATCGCAAGCAGCAGGGCGCCCGGCTCGTGGTACTGGGCTGCATGGCACAGCGGTACCAGTCGGAGCTCGCCGGCCTCCTCCCCGAAGCCGATGCCGTGGTGGGGATGGAGCGCTACGGCGAGCTCATCGGCGACCTCGACCGGCTCACCGGCTGGGAGCCGGTGCGGCTGGCGACGAGCCCGATGGACATCCTCTACGAGGTGCGGCGTCCCACCCCGGCCACCCCCTACGCCTACGTGAAGGTGGCGGAGGGATGCGACAAGGGCTGCACCTTCTGTGCCATCCCGCAATTCCGCGGACCGCAGCGGTCCCGGGCGCCGGTGAACATCCGCGAGGAGATCGCCGGGCTGTGCGCCGCCGGGGTCGGTGAGATCGTGCTCGTGGCCCAGGACCTGGCCGCATTCGGACGAGACATCGACGCTCCAGGTGGGATCGTCGACCTGCTCCGCTTCGTCGGCGACGTCGAAGGGTTGCGTCGGCTTCGTCTGCTCTACCTCTACCCACGCGAGATCTCCGACGCCCTCATCGCGGAAATGGCCGCCAGCCCCGTCATCGCCCCGTACTTCGACCTGAGCCTGCAGCACGCCTCCGGCTCGCTGCTGCGGGCGATGCGACGGCCCGGCGACGGCGAGCGCCATCTCGATCTCATCGCCCGGATCCGGCGGGCGGCGCCGCAGGCAGCCCTGCGGTCGTCGTTCATCGTCGGATTCCCCGGCGAGACCGAGTCCGACGTCGACACCCTGGAGCGCTTCCTCGAGGCTGCCGAACTCGACTGGGCGGGATTCTTCGCCTACTCCCCGGAGGAGGGGACCCCGGCTGCCCTGCTTCCCGGCCGGATCGACGGTGTCGAGATCGCCGAGCGCACGAGGCGCCTCCAAGAGGTCCAGGAGCGCATCACCGCCCGACGCAATGCCGAGACGGTCGGATCCGAGTTCGAGGTGGTCGTGGACCAGGTGGAGGACGGAACCCCCGTGGCCAGGTCGTACCGCGAGGCGCCGGAGATCGACGGGGTGATGCTCCTCGACGAGGGCAAGCCGGGGGAATGGCTGCGGGTGCGGGTGACGGCCTCCTACGGGTCGGAGTCGACGGCCGAGGTCCTGCGGTGAACGTCGAAGTGCTCGCCGTCGGCACGGAGTTGTTGCTCGGCCAGATCGTCAACGGCAACGCCGCCGAGATCGGCGATCGCCTCGCCTCCTCCGGCCTCGATCACTACCGCCAGACGGTCGTGGGTGACAACGTCGAGCGCATCACCGCCGCCATCCGGGAGGCCACAGGTCGGGCCGACGCCCTCATCATCACCGGCGGCATCGGGCCCACCCAGGACGATCTCACCCGTGAGGCGCTCTGCGCCGCCGCCGGGGTGTCCATGGAGTTCTCCGAGGAGTACGCCGATCACCTCCGGGTCTGGTGGGAGCGTCGCGGTCGCGAGATGCCGGCGTCGAATCTCCGCCAGGCCGAACACCCGGCAGGGGCGACGCTCATCGCCAACGCCAAGGGAACCGCACCCGGGCTGCGGTTGCGCATCGGTGGGTGCTGGGTCTTCGCCCTCCCCGGTGTTCCGCAGGAGATGCTGCCCATGGTCGACGAGCACGTGTTGCCGCACCTCGTCGCCGAGGCGGGCGGTGGCGGGGTCATCGTCAGCCGACTGCTGCGCACCTGGGGTGAGTCCGAATCACGCATCGCCGAGATCGTCGGCGACCTCTACGAGGGCCACACCAACCCGACCCTGGCGTTCCTGGCGAGCGGCGGAGAGATCAAGCTGCGCATCACCGCCCGTGCCGGTGATGCGGCTGCAGCCGAGGCGCTCATCGCCCCGCTCGAGAGCGAGATCCGCCGGCGCCTCGGCCGGCTGGTGTTCGGTGCCGGCGACGACACCATCGAACGCATCGTCCTGCGCCTCTGCGCCGAGCGAGGGTGGAGCGTGGCGACCGCCGAGTCTGCCACCGGGGGCCTGGTGGCTGCCGCCCTGACCGCGGTCCCCGGATCATCGGCGGTGGTTCGCGGCGGAGTGGTGGCGTATCACCCCGATGTGAAGACGGGCACCCTCGGGGTGTCACCCGAGACCGTGGCACGGTTCGGCCTGGTGAGCGCGGAGACGGCGCTGGAGATGGCAGAGGGGGCGCGCCGGGTGCTCGGCGCCGACGTGGCGGTGGCGGTGACCGGCTCCGCCGGCCCCGACACCCTGGAGCAGCCGGCCGGGACGATGGTGATCGCGGTGGCGACGCCGGAGGGTTCGCGGGTACGGGTGTCGCGGTGGCCGGGAGACCGCGAGCGCGTCCGGGTCTACACCACCACGGCGGCCCTGCATCTGCTCAGGCTCGGGATCACCGGGGAGTGGTGGAGCGGGTGAGGATCTTCGTGGCGGTGCCGGTGCCCGATGAGGTGCGCCATCGGATCGTCGCCGCCCTCGGCGCCTCCGTCGACCACATTCCCGGCAAGGTGGTGCGCCCCGGGAACTGGCACGTCACGCTTCGCTTCCTCGGCGAGATCGAGGAGGTCGCCTATGAGGTCCTCGTCTCGCGCCTCGCCGAGGCGGACCTCGGAGGACGATTCCGGCTCCGCTGGGGCGGGCTCGGCGCCTTTCCCCGCGCCGAGCGCGCCACGGTGCTGTGGATCGGTCCCGATCGGGGCGGCGAGGCACTGGCGTCGCTCGCCGTCGCCGTCGACGCTGCGGTGGATCGCGCCGGATTCCCGCCGGAGGACCGCCCGTTCAATCCCCACCTCACCCTCAGCCGGTTGCGGCCGGCCGAGGACATTGCCGCGTTGGTCGCCACCACGGCTCCCTTCGGAATCACGATGGAGGTGGACCGGGTCACCGTCTATCAGAGCCGGCTGGGCAGCGGTGGGGCGGCCTATCGCATCCGTGAGGAGATCCCCCTGGGCCGGGGATGAGGTTGCTTGGCATCGAACAGATGTTCGGCTATCGTTCCGCCATGTCACGGAATAGCATTCGTGTGATTCACCGGTTGGTGTCACACCCCGCGGATACGTTGCCCTCATGACCAAGCCCGGAAGGAGTCGAGCCGTGGAAGACAAGTCTCTCGAGATGGCCCTGTCGCAGATCGAGCGCCAGTTCGGCAAGGGCGCCATCATGCGCCTCGGCGCCGACAACGTGCAGAAGATCAACGCCATCTCGACCGGCGCCATGGCGCTCGACCTGGCCCTGGGCATCGGCGGAGTCCCCCGCGGGCGAATCGTCGAGATCTTCGGGCCCGAGAGCAGTGGCAAGACCACCCTGGCGCTGCACATCGTGGCCGAGGCGCAGCGCAACGGCGGCATCGCCGCCTTCATCGACGCCGAACACGCCCTCGATCCCGGCTACGCCGCGGCGCTGGGCGTCGACGTCGACGAGTTGCTCATCTCCCAGCCGGACACCGGTGAGCAGGCCCTCGAGATCACCGACATGCTGATCCGCTCCGGTGCCCTCGACGTGGTGGTCATCGACTCGGTGGCCGCCCTGGTGCCCCGGGCCGAGATCGAAGGCGAGATGGGCGACACCCACGTCGGGCTTCAGGCCCGACTGATGTCGCAGGCGCTGCGCAAGCTCGCCGGCTCGATCAATCGCTCCCAGACCACGGCGGTGTTCATCAACCAGCTCCGCGAGAAGATCGGGGTGATGTTCGGCAGCCCGGAGACCACGCCTGGCGGGCGCGCCCTCAAGTTCTACTCGTCGGTCCGGATCGACATCCGCCGGGTGCAGTCCATCAAGGAAGGCCAGGAGGCCGTCGGCAACCGCGTGGTGGCCAAGGTCGTGAAGAACAAGGTGGCGCCTCCCTTCCGCAAGGCGGAGTTCGACATCATGTTCGGCGAGGGCATCTCACGCGAAGGCTCGCTGCTCGATGTGGCGGTGGAGCACGACGTGGTTCGCAAGAGCGGGGCCTGGTACACGTTCGATGGCGATCAGCTCGGCCAGGGACGGGAGAACGCCAAGCGGTTCCTGCGGGAGAACCCGGAGGTCGTGGTGCAACTCCAGGCCCGGGTGCTCGAGACCGTCGGGATCGGGGGAGCCGGGGCGGGGTCGTTCGACGACACGGAGACCGATGCCGACGCCACCGACGAAGGGGCCGGTCGGATCACCAAGACGGGGCTCGACGACGTCGAGGACTGACCTCTCGGGACGGGATTCGGTGCGGTCCGGCGGGGCCGCACCGGCGTGTTTGGGACCCCTCCGGGGAGGAAAAGGGTGCCGGGCCCTTTGGCCGGGGGCGGAGTACGATGGTGTCCCAACGCGCACCAAATCCTGAAACCCGTACCGAATCCGACCCCCTGTTCGCAGTCTTGAATCGACCGAGTCGTCCGTGACGAGGTCATGCCGAGTGCGCGTCGAGCCCGTTGCGGGTTCGGCGCGCAATGCGTTCCGGGAGCCGCCGAGAGGAGCCGCTCATGCCTACCGCCCTCGTCGCCACGGGCGCCGCTCTGGTTGCCCTGGTGCTCGGCGTGGGCGCGGGGCGCCTCTGGCAGCGCCGCACCCGGGATCGGGCCGCGGTGACGGCAGAGCAGATGCTGCGTGAGGCGCGGCGTGACGCCCAGCGGGTGCTCGAGGGCGCCGAGCGGGAGGCCAGGGCGACGGCAGAGGCCTTCCGGGAGCGGGAGGAGGCGGCGCTCGACCATCGCCGGCTCGAGCTCGAGTCGCTCGAGGAGCGGTCCCTGCAGCGCGAGGCGACCCTCGAGCAGCGAGCGGCGAATCTCGCCCAGCGTGAAACCAACCTGATCGAGCGCGAGCGCGAGGTGGTCGATGCCCGGCGCGTCGCCGAGGAGCTTCGGGAGGATGCCCGCGCCTCCCTGGAGAAGCTCGCCGGCGTGGATGCCCGGGCCGCCAAGGCGGAATTGCTGCAGCGCGTCGAGGATGAGGCCCGACGCGACGCCATGGTGCTGATGCGAGATCTGGAGATGAGGGCCCGGGAGGAGGCCGACCGGCGAGCCCGGCGCATCCTCACCTCCACGGTGCAGCGACTCGCCTCCGAGGTGGTCGCCGAGACGACCGTGTCCACGGTGCACCTGCCCAGTGACGAGATGAAGGGCCGCATCATCGGCCGCGACGGGCGCAACATCCGCGCCTTCGAGGGGATCACCGGTGTCAACATCATCGTCGACGACACTCCCGAGGCCGTCGGGATCTCCGCATTCGATCCGGTGAGACGCGAGGTGGCACGCATCGCGCTGGAGCGTCTCATCGCCGACGGCAGGATCCACCCGGCGTCGATCGAAGATGCCTACGAGAAGGCGCTGGCCGAGGTGGAACAGAGCGTGCGCGATGCCGGCGAGTGGGCCATTCTCGAGGTGGGTATCTCGCGGATGCACCCCGAATTGGTGAATCTGCTCGGCCGCCTCAAGTATCGCCTCTCCTACGGCCAGAACGTCCTCCATCACCTCATCGAGTCCGCCAAGGTGGCGGGGATGCTCGCCGCGGAGATCGGCGTCGATCCCGTGGAGGCGCGCCGCGCCGCCTTCCTCCATGACATCGGCAAGGCGGTGAGCCATGAGCTGGGCGGCTCCCATGCCCTCGTCGGTGCCGAGATCGCTCGCCGGTTCGGTGAGACGCCGGCGATCGTGCATGGCATCGAGGCGCATCACAACGAGGTGGAGCCGCGCACCCTGACGGCGGTGATCGTGCAGGCCGCCGATGCGGTATCGGCCTCGCGTCCCGGGGCGCGTCGTGAGGCGGTGGAGTCGTATGTGCGCCGTCTCGAGCAGCTGGAAGCCATCGCCCGCTCCTTCCCGGGTGTCGAGCGGGTGTACGCCATGCAGGCCGGCCGCGAGGTGCGGGTGGTCGTGGATCCCGGCGCCGTCGACGATCTCGCCGCTCACGACCTGGCACGCCGCATCGCCAAGCGCTTCCAGGAGGAGCTCCAGTACCCGGGTCAGATCGAGGTGACGGTGATCCGGGAGCTCCGGGCCACCGACTTCGCGCGATGACCACCCTCGGGATCCCCGAGGTGCGGGAGCGGCGGACGCCGACCCGAATCGGGAAGCGATATCTCGTGCGGACCTTCGGCTGTCAGATGAACGAGCACGACTCGGAGCGCATGTCGGGGCTGTTCGAGGTGGATGGGATGGTTCCGGCGGCCGACGTGGCCGATGCCGACGTGGTGCTCATCAACACCTGCTGCATCCGGGAGAACGCCGACAATCGTCTCTACGGCAACCTCGGGCAGCTCAAGGCGGTCAAGGATGAGCGGCCGGATCTGCGCATCCTGGTGGGAGGGTGCCTGGCCCAGAAGGACCGCGACCTCGTGATGGCCAAGGCGCCGTGGGTGGATGTGGTCTTCGGGACCCACAACCTCCACCGGGTGCTCACCCTGCTCGACCATGCCGAGGAGTGGGGGCCGGTCACCGAGATCTGGGAGGAGACGGCGTCCATCGACGATGTCCCTTCGTCGCTCCCCAGCCACCGCGAGGTGCCTCATTCGGCATGGGTGACCATCACCATCGGCTGCAACAACGCCTGCACCTTCTGCATCGTCCCCACGGTGAGGGGCAAGGAGATCTCACGGCGGCCGGCCGACATCGTGCGCGAGGTGCGGGCGCTGGCCGCCGACGGGGTGAGCGAGGTGACCCTGCTCGGTCAGAACGTCAATTCCTACGGCCGGGACCTGGGCCTGGAGGGGAGCCGCCGGCCGATCTTCGCCGACCTGTTGCGGCGGGTGGGGGAGGTCGAGGGGATCCGGCGGATCCGCTTCACCAGCCCCCACCCCAAGGACATCCGCATCGACGTCCTCGAGGCGATGGCCGAGACCGCGGCGGTGTGCGAGCAGCTTCATCTCCCGCTGCAGAGCGGCAGCGCCAGGGTCCTGCGTGCCATGCAACGCGGCTACACCCCGGAGCGGTTCCTGGAGAAGCTCCGCCTCGCCGAGGCGACCATCCCCGGGTTGGCGACCTCGACGGACATCATCGTGGGCTTTCCCGGCGAGACCGAGTCCGACTTCCAGCAGACGCTCGACGTGGTGGAAGAAGCCCGATTCGACGGGGCGTACATGTTCATCTACTCGCCGCGGCCCGGCACGGCGGCGGCGACGATGGGGGGCCAGATCGAGCGCGGGGTGGCCTCGGAGCGCTTTGCCCGCCTCACCTCTCTGCAGCAGCGCATCTCGCTCGAGAAGAATGTGGCGCTCATCGGCTCGACCGTCGAAGTCCTCAGCGAGGGAGCCTCTCGCAAGGATGCCTCGATGATCACGGCGCGCACGCGCACCAACAAGGTGGTGCACGTGGCGGGGATCCAACCGTCGGGCGCCTTCCTCCATGCCCGCATCGATCGCGCCGCACCGAGCCACCTCATGGGGACGCCGGTCTGACCACGATCGCGGCGGTCCTCGGCCCCACCGCAGCCGGGAAGAGCGCGATCGCGATGTCCCTCGCCCGTCGGTTCGGGGCGCACATCGTGTCGGTGGACAGCATGCAGGTATACCGGGGCATGGATGTCGGGACCGCCAAGCCCTCGGTCGAGGAGCGGGCGACCGTCCCGCACCACCTCGTCGACATCGCCGATCCCGCCGACGCCTTCTCCGTCGCCGAGTTCCAGCGCGCCGGGCGAACGGTGATCGCCGCGGCGCGGGCGGCAGGGGAACGGATCCTCATCGTCGGAGGCAGCGGCCTGCATTTCCGGGCGCTGGTGGACCCACTCGACTTCCCACCCTCGGATCCGGCGGTCCGAGCGGAGATCGAGGCGCTGACGCCGTCCGAGGCCGTCGGGCACCTCCTCGCCGCAGATGCTGAGGTGGCGTCCCTGGTGGACCTGGCCAATCCGAGGCGCGTGGTGCGGGCGCTCGAAGTGTTTCGCACCACCGGGGCGACGCCGAGCGCTCGAGCGGCAACCCCCGAGGCCGAGGCGATCCGCTCGTATCGCGGGTTGTGGCCCGTGGTGGGCATCGGTGTCGATCCGGGCCCGGCGCTCGGTGAACGCATCCGACAGCGGTTCGCCGCGATGCTTGCGGCCGGCTTGCAGGCCGAGGTGGAGTCGCTCGCGCCCCGGCTCGGGGTGACCGCTTCCCAGGGGGTGGGTTACCGCGAACTGCTCAAGGTGGTGCGAGGGGAGTGGACGCTGGACCGGGCGACACGCACTGCCATCGAGGCGACCCTCGCCCTCGCTCGGCGGCAACGCACCTTCTATCGGCGCGATCCGCGAGTGCGGTGGCTCGAGTGGGATGATGAGGCGGCGCTGGTGGCCAAAGGGGCTGCGCTGCTCGAGGAGGCCGGATGGACTTCGTGAAGATGGAGGGACTCGGCAACGACTTCGTGGTCGTCACCGGGCCCATGAGCCCCACTGCCGAGCAGGTCGCCGAGTGGTGCGATCGACGCCGCGGCATCGGCGCCGATGGTGTCCTCGTGGTCGGCGCCGGCGAGCCCGTCACGATGGGGTACTGGAATGCCGACGGCTCGGCGGCGGAGATGTGTGGCAACGGCCTGCGGTGTGTGGCACGGTATGCCCGCTTGCGCGGCATGGCGGCGACGGACACCTTCGTGGTGAACACACCGATCGGACCACGTCGCGTCGAGGTGAAGGACGCCACCGTACGCGTCGAGCTGGGTTCCGTGGTGGTGTCGCCCGGTTCCGTCGAGATCGCCGGATATCGGGCGGTGGCGGTGAACGTCGGGAATCCGCATGCGGTGGTGTTCGTCGCCGACTGCTACTCGGTCCCGGTGGCAGCGGTGGGTCCCCTCATCGAGACGGATCCGGCTTTCCCCGGGCGGGCGAATGCCGGGTTTGCGACGGTGGTCGACACCAGGCACCTGGCACTGCGCGTCTGGGAGCGTGGCGTCGGCGAAACGCTCGCCTGTGGCACCGGTGCCGCCGCCGCGGTCGCCGCGGCGCATGCGGGGGGGCTCACCGATCCGTCGGTCACGGTGCGGTTGCCCGGGGGCGACCTCGAGGTCGAGATCCTGGAGGGGGTGGCGTGGATCGAGGGCCCGGCGCGGGTCGTCTATGCCGGAGCGATCTGATCAGCGCACGGTGCGGATCACGGCAACCACCTTGCCGATGATCTCGACACCACCCGTGAGCACGATCGGTTCGTAGTCGGGGTTCTCCGGGAGCAGTACCACCCGCCCGGGCTCACGGCGCAGGCGCTTCACCGTCGCCTCCTCGCCGTCGATGAGGGCGGCCACCAACTCCCCGTCGCGGGCATCGGGCTGGCGGCGGATCACGACCAGGTCGCCGTCGAAGATCCCGGCGAGGATCATCGAGTCGCCGTGGACCCGCACCATGAACACCGGATCGTTGCCCACGATCTCGGTGGGCAGCGGGAAGATCTCCTCGATGTCCTCTTCGGCGAGGATCGGGGTCCCCGCGGCGATGCGCCCCACCAGTGGGACGTCGCGCACCGGCGCCCGGCGCAGATCGGGCTCCTCTTCGATGACCTCGATGGCGCGCGGCTTGGAGGGATCACGGCGCAGCAGGCCGGCCTCGACGAGGGCGGAGAGGTGGCTGTGCACGGTGGACGGAGAGCTGAGCCCGACGGCCTCGCCGATCTCCCGTACCGAAGGCGGGTACCCCCGCCGGCGGACGGTTTCGAGGATGAGCTCGAGGATCTCCCGTTGGCGTTCGCTGATGTCGCTCGGGGCCATCATCGTCTCCCTGGTGGTCGTGGTGGGGGCCACGGTACCGCTTTTCGCGCTCTCGGGCAAACATATGTTCGACCTTGACGACCGAACACGCGTTCGGTACAGTGGTCTCCTGCAGCGAACACGCGTTCGTGTCATACCCTGACCGTACGTTGTGGGAGGTGTGAGGGCCGGGCAGCGACCCTCACTGGCAGACAGGAGCCAACGCCATGACGATGCCCGCCAGCACCCGAACCCGGGTCGTGGTTCTCCTCACCTCGATCGTCATGGCGTTGGCCATCCTGTTGGCGGGCGCCGTGGTCGCCGAGGCGGACGATCCTGCGGGGCCAACGGCGATCGCCTTCGTCGATCACACGGTTCGCTCGGGCGACACCCTGTGGGACATCGCCGCCGCCCATGTCGCCCCCGGCGACGATGTCCGCGTCCTCGTCGAGGACATCAAGCACCACAACGGGCTGGCGACGAGCGTGATCGTCCCCGGCCAGGTGCTCCACATTCCGGTTGGGTGACCCGTCCAACCGATGCCGGCGGGTCCATCGGCGAACCCGCGAATCGGGGAGAGCCGGTGCCGGTACCCTGGCCGGGTATGCGATGCCCCTACTGCGGCGCAGACGACACCAGGGTGGTCGACAGCCGCCCCGTCGAGGGCGGTGGTGCCATCCGCAGGCGCCGGTCGTGCGAGACCTGCGAGCAGCGCTTCACGACCTATGAACGGCGCGAACCGGCGCTCATGGTGCGGAAGCGTGATGGCCGCCTCGAGGCCTTCGACCCGGCGAAGGTGCGGGCCGGGATGGAGCGGGCTCTCGCCGACGGGGGCACCGACTCCGACGCCCTCGACACGGCCGTGGCCCGGATCGAGGCCTTCGTCGAGGAGCACGGGCCCGAGATCACGTCGGTGGAGATCGGCCGACAGGTGCTCGTCGAGTTGCGGTCGATGGACGAGGTCGCCTACCTGCGATTCGCCTCGGTCTACAAGGACTTCGCCGGGGCGAGCGACTTCTCCCGTGAGATGCAGTCTCTCGAGGAACCCCGGGACTGAGCCGTCAGCCGAGTTTGATCCGAGCCTCTTCGAGGCCGGCAAGCAGATCTGGGATGAGTGCCGCCGCGGCCGCATCCACGTCGGCGACCGCGGCTTCCAGCTCGGCATTGGCGAGTGCGGTCCGCGCCTGGAACTCCGCCACCAATGCCGTCGTCGCCTCCACCTCACCGCGGCGGAGCGACAGCAGGTAGCGGTCGGCCCACTCGGGGAGGGCGTCGATCGCCTCGGCGACCCGGGACCGGTAGGCGGCGAACAGGGGGTCGTCGTCGAGCGCCTCGTAGGCGATCTCGGAGTCGGTCTGCATCTTGGCGATGGCGCGAGCCGCCGGATCGATGAGCTCCTCCGGGGCCTGGGTGGGGAGGAAGGGAAACGCCAGGATGTCGGCGGCGGCCTCCCGGTAGGCCGTGGCCGAGGCGAGGTCGGCGAGGATCGCCTCTGCGGTGTCGACCATGGCCAACATCTCGCTGCGGGCGGGTCGCAGCTCCTCGATCGGCCCGATGGGAAGCAGCGGGATCACCGTCGGCAGGTCGGCCCGCGCCACCTCGGCGAAGGCGGTGGTGGCACTGGAGAAGGCGGCGAGGGCAACGGGGTCGCTGGGAACGGGCGCGGCGGCATAGGCGATCAGGGCCGGCTCGTAGGCATCGAGGGCGGCGTGATACTCGATGCGTCGGGCATCGGCGCGTTTCTGCGGGACGGTGACGAGCACCTGGACCGCCACCAGGGCCAGGCCGCCGAGGACGGCCGCGGCGACGAGGACCGACCAGCGGAACGACCGGCGGGTCCCCATCGCCCGGCTGAGGGGTTGGGGATGCCAGTCGAAGTCGATGTCGGAGAGCGGTTCTGCCGGCTGCGCCGGCTCCATGTGGCGCGCCACCGTGGCCGGAGTCGTCTCCAGCATCCCGAGGATGGTGCGCTTGTTGGCCTCGCGCTCGCGGGGGTGTATCGGCATGGCCTCCATGGGTCATCATCGACCCGGAAGTGATATTGCTCAAGCGGCGGCGGTTTGTCCGCCATTTCCCCTTCCGGTGCCGCCTCCTCGGCGGAAGGCGATAATCGACCGAATGCGAATCCCCTTGCAGCGCCTCGACCCCGATCTCCCCGTGCCGAAGCATGCCCGCCCCGGCGATGCCGGAGTCGATCTCCCCGCCCGCGAGGCGGTGGTGCTGGCACCGGGGGAGCGCCGGCTCGTCCCCACCGGTATGGCGGTGGCCATCCCCGAAGGCTACGTGGGTCTCGTGGCCCCCCGCTCCGGTCTGGCGCTGCGGTCGGGGATCGCCATCGTCAATGCCCCCGGGATCGTGGACAGCGGCTATCGGGGTGAACTCGCCATCATCCTGGTCAATCTCGGCGCGGAGCCGGTATCCATCGAACGCGGGGACCGCATCGCCCAGCTCGTCGTCGTACCGGTGGTGAGTGTCGACTTCGAGGTGGTGGAGGCGCTCGAGGAGTCGGATCGGGGCCCCGCCGGATTCGGATCCACCGGTTCCTGAGCCGGGGAGCCGCAGCGTATACTGCCGGTCCTCGCGGACGTAGCTCAGTTGGTAGAGCGTCACCTTGCCAAGGTGAAGGCCGCCGGTTCGAGACCGGTCGTCCGCTCCAGGGGCGGGATGCACCGGCCTCCTGCACACCTGGCGGCGTGGCCGAGTGGTTCAGGCAAGGGTCTGCAAAACCCTTTACCCCGGTTCAATTCCGGGCGCCGCCTCGGGGCAGGCCACGGGGCCTGGCCTGCGGGCGCTTAGCTCAGCGGGAGAGCGCTTCCCTGACACGGAAGAGGTCACTGGTTCAATCCCAGTAGCGCCCACGGCCGCCCTTCGGGCGGCTTCGGCGAATCCTTCGGATTCGCCTGGCGATCCGCGGCGGCTTGCGAGTTTGTCGGGAACCCTTCGGGTTCCCGGGAAGCACGACTCGACCGTGGATCGACCCCAGCAGAAACCGGTCCTAGCCCCGCTCCACCGCCAATCCCGTGGCCTCCCAGGCCTGAATCCCACCTTCGACGGCGTACACCGAGGTGAAGCCGAGGTCGCGGAAGACGTCCAGCGCCGCGGTCGTTCGGTTGCCCGAGCGGCAGTAGATCACGTAGGTGACGTCGCGATCGAGGGCGTCGAGCCGTGTCGAGAAGTCGTCGGCATAGAAGTCGATGTTCATCGATCCGGCGATACGCGACTCGGCGTACTCCTGCGGAGTCCGGATGTCGAGTACCACGGCGTCGGGATCCTCCCCGAGCAGGTCCGCGGCTGCGGCGGCCTCGATCGACACGATCACCGCGGTGGGCGACGAGCACGCCACCATGCCCATCGCAACCAGGATCATCGCGACCGGCACCCTTCGCTTCACGCGTCCTCCTCGGTTCCCGGCCATCGCGCCTCCGGTCGGCAGCCCGCACCAGGGGAGAACGGCTCCCCGCCATCCGTCGAAGGGTCCCGATCAGGGCTCAGGTGCGGCCAAAGCGCGCCGATGGAAGAAGGAGGAAGCCCAATGTCCTTGTGAGGAGTTGCTGCCGTGCCACCGAACCGCGTCTCCGGACGGACGACCATCACCGCCGTCGTGCTCGGGTTGGTCGTCGGCATGGCGGCGCCGGCGAGCGCCAATCACGAGGCCCCGTTCGATGGGTCGGCGCACGCCTACGGCGACATGGTCGACTACCCGCTCGCCTTTCCCGTCGTCGGTTCGTACTGGTACGAGGACTGGTTCTGGGCGGCGCGTGGCGTTGGTGAGCACCACGCCCAGGATCTCATGGCGGCGAAGCTGACCCCCGTGGTGGCCGCGGCTGCGGGAACCGTGACCTGGATCAACTGGAGCCAGGATCCCAACGACCTCAATCCCGAACGCTGCTGCACGGTGGTCATCACCCACGACGATGGGTGGGAATCGTGGTACATCCACCTCAACAACGACACTCCCGGCACCGACGACGGCCTCGCCTGGGGGATCGCACCCGAGATCGCTCTCGGCACCCACGTCGCTGCCGGGGATCTCATCGGTTGGGTGGGAGACAGCGGCAGCGCCGAGAACACGGGACCCCATCTTCACTTCGAGCTATACGACCCCGAAGGTGTCCTGGTGAATCCCCACGATGCGCTCCTTGCCGCCGAAGGCAGGGCACACTGCGGGATCACCCGGGTCGGCGATGTCACCACCCTGCTCTCCACTTCCGGGCTCATCAAGGTGGGCGCGGCCGGCGATGCGGTGCGCCAGTTGCAGGAGTTCCTCGCCGCCTTCCGCCATGCCCCCGGTCCGATCGATGGCATCTTCGGATCGCGGACTCTCGGTGCGGTGCGCGGATTCCAGACCGAGGTGAGCCTTGCCTCCGATGGGGTCGTGGGGAGCATGACCCGGGCCGAAGTCGCCGAGCTCGTGGCGCTCGCCTCCCGGGCATCGGTGCTCGATCCCGACGGACGCTCGCTGCGCCAGGGCTCGCTCGGTGGCGATGTCGCCGAACTCCAGGGCTTGCTCAAGGCGGTGGGCCTCGATGTCGGGGCGGCGGACGGGATCTTCGGTTCGAAGACCACGGCAGCCGTGCGCGCCTTCCAGAATGCCAACGGCCTGTTCATGGACGGCGTGGTCGGTCGTGCCACGCGCGCCCGCCTCGCCGCCGTGCTCCATCTGACGCCGTTGGTGTCGTGCTCCTGATCGTCTGATCGGTGACGCGACGGGGCGCCACCCCGGAGAGTGGCGCCCCGCTGGTTCCGGAGGAGGAACCCCGGAGGGAGGTCCGTCTCCGTCTGGTGCTCCCGGGACAGCGGTCCCGCACGAGACGGTCCGGCGGTGCCTCAACGGCGCATCCTGCAGCGAGTGCATCGCGAGTTCCCGCCCGCGGTGGACGCACCGTGTGAGGCTCGTTCGTGCGCCCGGACCCTGGGGCCGTTGTTGGCGGCGCCCGGTTGCACCCGGATCCTCCCACCGGCTTGGCATCACCCTGCGGCGTCGTGGCGGCGTGGTGTAGGGCCGAAGGTCCGCGCGCCGCCCCGGGGTGGGGACAAGGACCCCCCCGTGTACGATTGCCGCCGACTGCGAGGAGGTCCCGGTGGCCGACACGATTCCCGCCCGGTTGTTCGCTCAAGCCGAGAAGCGCCCTGGCAGCCCTGCGTACTTCGAGAAGGTGGACGGCGAGTACCGCTCGACCTCGTGGACCGAATACGCCGCCCAGGTGCGGCGCGCCGGAAAGGCCCTCCTCGCCGTCGGATTCCCGTTCGAGTCCAAGGTGACCATTCTCGGGTTCAATCGCCCCGAGTGGGTGATCCTCGATCTCGCCACGATGGCGGTGGGCGGCGCTCCCGCGGGCATCTACGCCACCTCGTCGCCCGAGGAAGTCCAGTACATCACCGGTCACGCCGAGGCACCGGTGATCCTCGTCGAGAACAAGGTGCAATTGGACAAGGTCCTGGCGGTGCGGCGTGACCTGCCCGCCCTCAAGTGGATCGTCACCATGCGCGGAGCCCCCGAGATCGACGACGCCCAGGTCATCACCTGGGACGAGTTCCTGGCGATGGGCAACGGTGTCCCCGATGCCGAATTCGATGCCCGGCTGGCGTCCCTCACCCCGGGTGGGCTGGCGACCCTCATCTACACCTCCGGCACCACCGGGCCCCCGAAGGGGGTCATGCTCACCCACTCCAATCTCACGTGGACCGCCGACAACTCCTACGGTGTCATGCCCCTCACCTCGGACGACTCATCGGTCTCGTATCTGCCGCTGAGCCACATCGCCGAGCAGATGTTCTCGGTCCACATCCCGATCAGCATCGGGTATCCGATCTACTTCGCCGAGTCTCTCGAGGCTCTCCTCGACAACCTCAAGGAGGTCAAGCCGACCGTGTTCTTTGCGGTTCCCCGGGTGTGGGAGAAGTTCCACGCCGGGGTCGCCGCAGAGCTCGGCCACGCCACCGGGGTCAAGGCGAAACTCGCCGCCTGGGCGCAGGTGGTGGGACGCAAGGTCGTGGCGATCGAGAACCGGGGCGGCAAGCCGTCGGCGGCCCTTGCCGCCAAGCTGGTCCTCGCCGGGGTGGTGCACAAGAAGGTGAGGACGGGCATCGGCATGGACCGGGTGCGTGGCGCCATCTCCGGAGCCGCGCCGATCTCCCCCGAGTTGCTCGAGTTCTTCGCCGGCTTCCACCTCCCGATCATCGAGGTCTATGGCCAGTCCGAGGGGTCTGGGCCGACGACGTTCAATCGGCCCGGGAAGACCAAGTTCGGCAGTGTCGGCATCGCCTACCCGGGCGCCGAAGTGCGGCTCGCCGAGGACGGTGAGGTCCTGCTCAAGGGCGGCAACGTGTTCGCCGGCTACTTCAAGAACCCGGAAGCCACCGCCGAGACACTCAAGGACGGCTGGCTGCTCTCCGGCGACATCGGCACGTTCGATGCGGACGGGTTCCTGTTCATCACGGGTCGGAAGAAGGACATCATCATCACGGCCGGGGGCAAGAACATCGCCCCCAAGGACATCGAGACCGGCATCAAGGAGAATCCGCTGGTCTCGGAAGCGGTGCTGATCGGTGACCGGCGCAAGTACCTCACGGCCCTGGTGACGCTCGACCCGGTGGCGGCCGGGGCATTTGCCGATCGACACAACGTGAGCGGTCCCCTTCACCTCTCGCCCGAGATCCGCCGCGAGATCCAGGCGACGATCGACGGGATCAACAAGAAGGTCGCTCAGGTGAACGGGGTGAAGAAGTTCGCGATCCTGCCCCGCGAGCTGTCCATCGAGAGTGGCGAGCTGACCGGGACCCTGAAGGTGAAGCGCAACCGGGTCACCGAGCACTTCGCCGCGGAGATCGAGGCGCTCTACACGTCGGACTGAGGCTTCCCTAGGCCCCGGGCCCGACCACCATCGCCCAGACCACCACGAGCAGGATCGCCTGATCGACGAACGCCGCCCGGATGATCGCCCGGAGCGGTGCCTCTCCGGAGGTGCCGGCCTCGAGTTCGGCCAGCAGTGCCTTCCCCTTGGGGCTGAAGACCGCGCCGCCCACGATGCTGGAAAGGGCGAAGCCGGCGAGGCCGATGACGATCCAGGCGTCGCCGAAGGCGAATGCGGGTCGTTCGATCACCATCCATACCCCGGAGATGAACGCCAGACCCGAGACCGGCCCGAACACCTTGGATCCGAGGAACACCATGTCGCGGGCGACGCCGAGCCGGTGTGCTGCATCCGCGCGGACCGACCGCACCACGTACGTCGTCTGCAGGACTCCGCCACCCACCCAGATGGCGGCCGCGAGCACGTGGAGCAACTTCAGGGTTTCGAAGAGTGTCATGGCGTTCCCTCCTACAGGCCCGGCTTTGCGACCATTGCCCACACGATCACGATCAGGATGAGCACGACGAGGCGGGCGCCGACCGTCACTCGGCGCATCGTGGCGCCTGCTGCCTCCCCCTGACCCGACTCCATGAGTCGAATGGCCTTGCGGATGTGCGGCACCAGGTATCCGGCGGCGATGAGCAGCGCCACCAGGAGCCCGGTGTTGCCGATCACGAGCCAGGTCTGGTCGTATCCGAAGGCGGGTGTCTCTTCCACGAGGAGCGAGCCGAACACGAAGGCGACGACCGCCGACGGGATGAAGAGCCACTGCGCCACGAACCGCATGTCCTTGGCGAACCCGAGGCGATGGCCGGGATCCGCCTTCTTCAGCCGCAAGGCCACCACCTGTGACGTGGCCGCGCCGCCCACCCAGATGATGGCGGCCAGCACGTGAATGAGTGTGTACAGCTCGACCTTGGACATCCCGCCTCCTCGTTCGGGGCGAGAAGATAGCGGACCGGGGTGTCCGCGTGCAGGTGGCGGGTCGCGTACCATCCTCGGGGTTGGGGGCGCCAGCTTCGTCCGAGGAGGGACATGTCGCGGGTCGGGAGGGTCCTCGCCGTGGTCGCCTGCGTGGCGATGGTGCTGATCGTCGCGCCCTCTGCCGGGGCGGCGAACTCGCTGACCCTGACTCCCAACCACGGTCCTGCCGGGGTCTCCTTCACCGCCTCCTTCTTCTCGCAGAGCGGACCCGAGTGTTTCAACGGTGGAGCCACGGTCACCTTCCACTGGGACAGTCCGACGAACCCTGCCTATGCCTCGGCGACCATGGACGGCGTGTCGTGCACCGGTTCGGCCACCGCTCCGACTCCCGGTGGCGCGCCTCTCGGGCGGCACATGGTGTACGCCCGCATGTGTACGCCATTCGGTCCGTGTCAGCAGGCATCTGCCGGCTACACCATCGATCCTGCCCCTCCGACGACCACGACCACGACGACCACGACGACCACCACGACGACGACGACCCTGCCCCCGGTCCTGCCTCCGAAGCTCTCCGAACCTGCTCCGGCCACGGCCCCGACGACGGTACCGACCACCACCACCCTGCCGGTGCCGATCACGACGACCACCGCGCCACAGGTGCTGGCGCCACAGGAGTCCCCGGGGGCGGGCGGTCCCGGCGGCGGGTTCATCGCCACCACTCCCGGTCCCGACAAGGTGAAGTCGTCGCTGGGGGTGATCCTCACCAATCTGATGCTCACCCTGCTCCTGCTGCTGATCTTCGGAGTGACCTCGGCCGTGTTCAACAGCACCCTCGAGTCGAATCGGGACACGATCGAGGGGTGGTGGCGGGGCGTCCGCGGCCGGGTGGCGCGGTGGGGGAGTTGGTTCACCGGATCCATTCCGGTGGCGGTACGAGCCGGTGTCCTGCTCGTCCTCACCGGCGGCGTGTACGGGTTTCTCAGCCCCGGATTCGGGCTCAATCGGGCGAGTGCGGTGTTGTTCGTCTCACTCATGGCCGGATTGGGCGTGCTGACCCTCGTGGGCGAGGGAGGGGCTGCCTGGTTCGCCCGGCGCAGACTCGGGTTGCCCGCCGCGGTCCGCGTCCACACCGTTGCCCTCTTCGCCGCCATCGGCTGTGTGATCGTGACTCGCGCCCTCGAATTCGAGCCGGGCATCGTCTATGGGTTCGTGGCGTCCACGGCGATCCTCGTGCCGCAGGCGCTCGATCGGGCGCAGTCGGGACGCTCCGCCTTCTATCCGGCACTGGCGCTCCTCGGTCTCGGCATCGTGGCGTGGTTCGGTCTCGGGGTGGTGCGCTCCGGCGGGGGCGAAGGGTGGGGCAGTGACCTCGCCGAGGGAGTGCTTGCGGTGCTCTTCGTCGGGGGCATCGAAGGCGTCATGTACAACATGGTCCCCCTCACGTTCATGGACGGCCGGTCGATCGTCGAGTGGAACCGTGCGGCGTGGCTGGCGCTGTTCGGCGTGTCCACCTACCTGTTCTTCCACCTGCTCATCAATCCCCACGGTGAGTACGGAGATGCGTTCGGCGAGACCGGAGTGGTGGTGGTGCTGGCGCTGGCGGGGGCATATGCCACCGTGACCGCGATCACGTGGTCGTACTTCCGCTTCCGCGCGGCCGAGGTGGCGACGAGCGGCTGATGGCGACGGATCGGGTCCTCCGCCGCGATCGTCCCGCCGGCGTCCGATAGCGGGAGGAGCGAACCCGCCGCACCCGGTGGGTCGGCGTATCCTTTGGTGGTGACGGACTTCTACCTGTTCGGCAACAACCCCAAGAACCCGAACTGGACCTACGACTATCGGGGCCACCCGGAGACCCGGGGATACGACATCCTGTTGGACCGGCTGCGCGACCGCACATCGGTCTTCCATCATGCGGATCGGATCGGGCTAGGGGATCGTGCCGCGGTGTTCCAGTTCGATGGCGGGTGGGGCAACATCGTCGCCGTCGCCCGCATCCGGGGAAGCGCGATTCGCTCGGCGGCGGACCGGCATGCCTTCGTGCCCTGGAAGGTCCGCCCTCTGCGCCGGTGGGTACCCGGCGACGACCTGCGCCGGGACCGGGCGTTTCGCGGCCGCAAACCGTTCATCTTCGGCAACATGCAGTTCGCCAGTCCGATCCTGCTCGACGAAGCGCGCTGGGAGGCGATCGCGAGTCGACTGGCGCGCTCGGACCGCAGCTGGATCGAAGGCGGACCCTGAAAGCGACTGCTTCCGTCGCCGCGTTGCCGAGTCGCTCCGGGTAGAGGCCGGGGGTCGGCGTCGACTCCTATCGTGTCGTCGTGGCCAGAACAGCCGACCTGGCACCGCCCGCGTCGCCCAACGGCAAGGAGGTGTTCACCCCCTCGACCCGGGCCGAGTGGAGGAGCTGGCTCATGTCCAACTCCGGGCGGAAGGAAGGCCTGTGGATCGTCCACCGCAAGAAGTCGAGCGCCCTCGAGGGCCCTCTGTATGACGATCTGGTGGAGGAGGCGCTGTGCTTCGGGTGGATCGACAGTCAGTCCCGCCGGGTGGACGACGACCGCAAGATCCAGTGGTTCTCTCCGCGACGCAAGGGCGGTCTCTGGTCGGCGTCGAACAAGTCGCGCATTGCCCGATTGCAGGAGGAGGGGCTGATGACCGCAATCGGCCAGGCGGTGATCGACCAGGCCCAGGCGGACGGTTCGTGGTCGCAGACCGATGAGGTCGACTCGCTGATCATTCCCGCCGATCTCGAGGCCGCCCTCTCGGCCTCACCGGCGGCTCAGGCCGCCTTTGCGGGATTGCCCGACTCCGCCAAGAAGCAGCATCTGTGGGCGGTGCGCATCGCCAAGCGTCCCGAGACCAGGGCGAAACGCATTGCCGACGTCATCCGGCAGCTCGGAAGCTGAGCAGGTCCCGGGGGCAACCCGAGCGTTCCGATGTGACCGCCCCGGCGAGCGAGCCGGTGCCGATCAGTCCGGAGCCGGTTCCCCGTATTCGGCCTCTTCGAGCTCCGCGGCCTCCAGCAGCATCTCCGCCTCGATGCTCACCGGGATGCCAACCTCGGCCTCGATGCCGTCGGCAATGCGCTTGTTGTCCGGCGACACGGGGTCGGTGGATTCGGGATGGTTCTGGCTCATCGGTGCATCCTCCGTGGAAGAGCAGGCAGCGTACCCGCCGCGGCGCCGCGGCGCGGCTTGCCGGCGACGACCCGGGCCGAGGACGGGGCGTTCACCCGGGCCGGGGCGCCGCCAGCCGCCGCAAGGCGTCGTAGGCGGCGTACTTGTACGCCTCGCTGCGGGTGGGGATGTTGAAGGTCGTGTCGATGAACCGATCGGTCGTCTCCCCGGCGTGGATCACCGCCTGGCCGATGTGGATCAACTCGGCGGCTTCCTCGCCGACGATGTGCACACCGAGAAGTCGCCGATCGTCGCGGCGCAGCACCAGCTTGATCATGCCGTAGGTCGTGCCGGCGATGCGACTGCGCGGGTTGTCGGCGAACTCGTACGTGCCAACGGAGTAGTCGATGCCCGTAGCTGCCGCTTGCTCTTCGGTCAGGCCGACGCCGCCGACCTCGGGAATCGAGTAGATGCCAAACGGTGGGAGTTGGTCCACCGACTCCTTGAACGGGATGTGGAAGGCGTGGCACGCCGCCACCCGGCCCTGCTCCGCAGACACCGAGGCGAGGGCGGGAGGACCGATCACGTCTCCAGCGGCGAACACCCAGGGAACCGTGGTGCGGTACTCGGCATCGACCTGAATGCGACCCCGGTCGTCGAGTTGCACCCCGGCCTCGGCCAGGCCGATGCCATCGGTATTGCCCGTGCGTCCCGCCACGAACAGCACCCGGTCGGGGTGCTGTACTTCATCGGCGACCGTGACCTCGAGACCCTTCGCCCCACGCCGGATCCCGGCGGGTGGCGACCCGAGGACCACCCGGATTCCGGAGTCGGCGAAGCAGTCGGCCAGGGTCCGCGAGATCTCCGCGTCCAGGAAGGGGAGCAGGCGGTCGGCCATGTCGACCAGCGTCACCTGGGCGCCGAGGGCGGCGAAGATCGAGGCGTACTCGCATCCCACCGGACCCCCGCCCACCACGACGATGCTGCGCGGGATGCGATCCAGGATGAGGATCGAGTCGGAGTCCTCGACGTCGGGATCGTCGAAGGGGATACCGGGCGGATGGAAGGGGTGGGAACCCGTGGCGATCAGCACGACCTCCCCGCGGTGTCGGGTGACGGTGCCGTCGGCAGCGGTCACCGCCACCGTGTGATCGGCTTCGAGACGGCCCGACCCGCGGAGCAGGGCGATGCCATGACGATCGAGGTTCTGCCGTACGGTTTCGCCGGCGCGCTCGGATTCGGCGGCGGCTCGGGTGCGCAGCCGGTCGAGCGTGACCTCCGATCCGAAGGCGACCTCGACGCCGTAGAGGTCGCTGCGTCCGAACCCGGTCATGTAGAGGGCGGTTTCGCGCAGGGTCTTGGCGGGGATGCCGCCGCGATTGACCGGGGCGCCTCCGAGCCGCTCGTCGCGCTCGACGATGGCGACCTTCTTTCCGAAGTAGGCGGCCTGCGCCGCGGCTTTCTCGCCGGCCGGACCCGATCCGATCACGATGAAGTCGAAGTCGGTCATGCGGTGGTCCTCCTCCGGGCGGCAGGCTATCCGGAACCCAACGCTCGGAGAGCGGCCGTGGTGAGGCTGTGGGTTCGGGCTCTGAAGCCTGCTCGGCTGTTCGCCGGTCGGGGTTTGCGTCAGCCAGGCGAATCCGAAGGATTCGCCCTAGCCGCCCGAGGGGCGGCCCGCGACCCGAGCGACGCGAGGGTTGCCGCCGTGGGCGCTACTGGGATTGAACCAGTGGCCTCTGCCGTGTGAAGGCAGCGCTCTCCCGCTGAGCTAAGCGCCCGGAGCAGCGATTGTAGCCCTCGTATCCTCACCCCCATGAGACGCGCCGACTTCGAGACCCTCGTGGACGAGGCCCTCGAGGACCTGCCCGACTGGGTCACCGCCGCCGTGGACAATCTCCACGTCGTCGTCGAGGAATGGCCGTCGGCGGAGCAGGATCCCAATGGTGTCGGGCTGCTCGGGCTCTATGAGGGGGTAAACCTCCACGACCGTTCCAGCGGCTACTCCGGGTTTCTCCCCGACCGGATCACCGTGTTCATGGGCCCGCACCTCGAACTGCGGCTCCCACCGTCGCGGCTGCGCCGCCAGATCCGCAAGACCGTGCTCCACGAGGTGGCGCACCACCTCGGCATCGACGACGAGCGGCTGCAGGAACTCGGGTACTAGTCCCAGACTCCGTTCAAGCCCGGCCCGGGTACGCCGATGCCTGAGTGGTGGACACCACCCCCCAGGACCCGTATCGCCAGTGCGAGCAGGGCCGCTGCAATCATGATCTGGCCCGTGCCGTCGGCATCGCCGAGTTGTGGGGCGGCGAGGGCCCCTTCACCCAGCGCCACCTCGTGGTCGATGTCGGTGCTCACCGCCCGGCCCTCTTCGACGACGAGGAGGCTCCGGCCGTCCAGCAGCGCTGGGCCGTTTGACCGCCGGTTCCGGCGCAGCGGGTGTCGCGGATTGGTAGGTTTGGCCCGCACATCCGAGGAGACCGCATGGCGAAGCTGGAGAAACTCAAGGGCATCGGCGACAAGCAGATCGAGCGGCTGACCAAGGCCGGGATCAAGAACACCGAAGCATTGCTGAAGTGGGGGAGCACCCCCGACGGCCGGTCCGAGATCGCCGCGCTCACCAAGATCTCGACGCGCCGCATCGCCGACTGGGTGCATCGGTGCGATCTGATGCGCATCAATGGCGTCGATGACGACTACGCACGCCTCCTCGTCCGCGCCGGGGTGGCCGGCGTGGTGGACCTCAGCACCCGCAACCCGATGGAGCTGGCGGGCGAGGTGGAGATCGCCGCCGCCATCGAAGGGCTCAAGAAGAAGACTCCGCGCGAGGCGACCCTCGCCAACTGGGTGGAGCAGGCCCGGCTGATGCTCCGCCATGTCTGGTACCACGACACGTGGGGTGCCCCCTCGCTCACCGGCCGTCCGCCGAAGCGGTATCAGGGTCCGCGCTACTAGCCAGGGCCGTCTAGTCGGTCTTCTCCTCGGGCTTGTGTTCCGCGAGCCGCGCCGACTCGCGCTTGCGCTTGCGGCGACGAAGCACGAGGCGCAGCAGCACCTCGAGTCCGGCACCGGCCAGCATCGAGGCGAAGATCGTGGCGGCGATCGAGGTGCGGACGTTCCAGAAGAGGAACTGGATGTCCCACCGCTCCAGGTTCTGCAGGATGATGATGAGCGCCAGCAGGACGACGGTCCCGGCGAGGGCGGCGATGCGAAACCTGCGAGTCCTCCACAGCGGTGTCGGCGGCGTGGGCGTCGTCACGGCATTCCTTTCTCGGCGTCTGCCGAAGGGTAGGCGGCATGCACCAGCATCAGCGGTGCCACGACCCAGAAGGTGAGGGGGAATCGGGTCGCGGCGAATCGCGCCGCCTCGCGTCCCTGCCGGCGTCGGCCGCCTCGGTCTTCGAGTTCGATCTGCGGGCCGGTGGTGACCACGAAGCGTCCCGTCCAATCGAGAGCGCGCACCAGTCGCGCCTGGCGTCCCGAGGCCACCTGGAGGCGGCGATCGGACGACGACGGCGTCACCCACACCACGAGCGCCGCCAGGGCCGCCCAGGAGAAGACCTGGACGGCGGCCGTCGCCTCGATGGCGAGGTGGAAGGGGATCGCCGCCCACACCGCGGCAAGGCGGGTGCGCCGCCACAGCAGCCCGGCGCCGATGAAGATCTCCGTCACCACGATCGCCTTGGCGACCCAGGCGTGGAACCCGGGATCGAGGAGGAGGTCCGCAAGGAAGCCGGGCACCCGGTCGGCGCCGGCGACCACCCGCAGCCGGGTGACCGTGCCGCCCCACCAGTCGGCATCGAGCAGCTTCGATACGCCGGAGGCGAGATACACGAGGGCGATCTCGACCCGGAGCACCACCAGCGCCAGCCGCCTTCCCCGGCCACGGCTGAGACGAGCCGGCGTCCCGATGCGTCGATCGACCGACAGCGACGCGCCGGCGGGAAGCACGGCGACACCGACGAGCAGGATCAGGAGAAACGCCCGGTTGTGGTGAAAGTGGGTCTGGCTGAGAAAGAGGTTGTAGGCGACGCCTGCGGCGCACACCCACGCCGCGATTCGGGTGATGAGACCGAGGGACACCAGGAACCCGGCGGCGACGACGCACCACAAGAGCGCCAGGTAGGCGTCACGCGGCAGATGGGGATACCAGTCGGCATAGGGCAGCCAGAAGCGGTCTCGATAGATGACGCCATCGGCGGCTCGCGAGAGGAACGGCATGAGGTGCATCAGCACCAAGGGCCCGACGGCAAGACGCAGCAGCACCAAGGGGCGCGGGTCGATCGGCTCGTCGAGCGCGGAGAGCCATTGGCGCACGCGGCCCATCACCGTGGATCGCTCTCCAGCACCAGCGTCGTGGGCGCCCGGCCGTTGTGGATGAGGGTGACTTCGGCGATGAGGCGGACGGTCTCGTGGTCGTCAGGGGTGTTGGCGGCGACCCAATCGAGGGCGGCATCGAGCAGGTACATCGTGGCATCGAGTCCGGCATCGGCGTGGTGGGGGTCGTAGGGTGCCCCGAGTCCACGGGCGTCGACGAGGTCCTCCCACCGGTAGCCGCCGGGCCACGGTTGGCGCACGTCGATCCGACTGCCGTTGCCCAGCACCCGGTAGATCTCCGCCTGCCACTGCGACGATTCGGGAAACATCTGAAACCCAAAGGTGTCGATCGGTGCCGAATAGGCGCGCAGGATGAGCACGAGCTGGATGCCCACCACCGTGACGGCTGCGATCCGGCGGGCCCGTGGTCCCATGCGGTGACGGTACCGGGAACGACCCGACGGGTCGGGGCGTTGAGTGGGGAATGCGACCGGACACCGTGCGATGGGGGACCGCCGGACTCGTCGGCGCCGGAGTCGCCCTCGGGGTGGGGGAACTGGCCGGGGGATTGTTCAGCGCGATTCCTTCGCCGCTCGCCGCAGTGGGAGGCGCCGTCGTCGACGGGTCTCCCCCCTGGCTGAAGGACTTCGCCATCGCCACCTTTGGGACGGCCGACAAGACGGCGCTGGCGATCGGCACGGTCGTGGTGGCGGCGATGCTCGGGTGGTTCGCCGGTGTGGCGGCGCGCACCCGCCCCGCGGTGCTCGTGACGGTCTTCGCCGGCTTCGGCGTCCTCGGGGCGCTTGCCGGAAGTGGCGAGCCCGATGCCGGGGCCGTGGCGGTGAGCTGGGCCACCCTCATCGCGGTCGCCGCCGGGATCCTGGTCGCCTTTGGCCTGGGCCGGATCGGCGGTGACGCCGCCCCCACCGACGGCGTTCCCGCCGATGGGTCGCGGCGTCGCTTTCTCGGCATGGCCGGCGCCGCCGGGGCGGCCGCCCTCGCCGCCGGAGTGGTCGGCAGGAGCCTGTCGACGGCGACACCGGCGGTGGCGCCGCGGGTGATCGGGCCGGTACCACGCCCGGCGGTGACCCCGGGCGCGGAGCACTCCTTCGCCCTCGATGGGATCACGCCGATCGTGGTGCCCAACCGCGAGTTCTATCGCATCGACACCGCGCTCGTCGTTCCCCGGGTCGATCTCGGCCGCTGGACGCTGCGGGTGTCGGGTCTCGTCGACGAGCCGCTGGCGTTCACCTATGACGACCTCCTCGGCATGGAGTTGGTCGAGGATCACGTCACCATCGCCTGCGTGTCGAACGAAGTGGGTGGCGAACTCGTTGGCAACGCCCGGTGGACCGGTGTGCGTCTCGCCGAGATCCTCGAGCGCGCCGGGGTGCAATCGAGAGCCAGCCAGCTCGTGGGACGGTCGGTCGATGGCTTCACCGTGGGATTCCCGCCCGATGCCGCGTTCGACGGGCGGGAGCCGCTGGTCGCTCTGGCCATGAACGGGGATCCGCTTCCGGCGGCGCACGGCTTCCCGGCGAGGCTCATCGTTCCCGGCCTCTATGGCTATGTGTCGGCGACCAAGTGGCTTTCCGAGATCGAGCTCACCACCTGGGATGGGTTCGACGCCTACTGGGTGCCGCGGGGATGGTCGAAGGCGGCTCCGGTGAAGACGCAGTCCCGCATCGATCTCCCCCGTTCCCGGGTGGCTCCCGGTCCGGTGGCGGTGGCGGGCGTGGCGTGGGCGCCGCTGCACGGGGTATCCGGTGTCGAGGTCTCCGTGGACGCGGGGGAGTGGGTCCCCGGCGAGATCACGCAGGCGTTGTCGTCCCATGCCTGGGTCCAATGGCAGGCGACCGTCGATCTGACGGCCGGGGAGCATCGGGTGGCGGTGCGGGCGACCGATGCCACCGGATACACCCAGACCGCCGAACCCCTGCCGCCCCGCCCCGATGGCGCCACGGGACATCACACGGTGCGCATCGCCGTGGGTTGATCGGCGGAGTGGTCAGCCGCGCAACGACCGCAGCCGGGTCGCCCACGACCGGTGGCGCCGGGCAGGCGGAAAGTGCCGCTCCAACAGCGGCCATACGTCGGCTCCAGCCAGGAGCGACCGCATCGAGCGCAGCGTCGCCAGGAAGGCCGGAAGGGCCGCCGCCGGATCGAGCGGATTCGGCCGCGAGGCGGTGAGGACGGCGGCGTCGGGTCGCAGCACGATGACATCGCTTTCGGGCCACACCCTGGAGACGCTCGCCAGTTCGTCGGTGAGCGCACTGGCACCGAGGCGATCGAGGTAGCCCTCATAGAAGCGGGCGTCGGGCCGGCCCTCGAGCGAGGCCATGGGCGCCACCACGATGATGAGGTCGAGCGGTTCGGGGTGGCCGAGGAGGAGGTCCACGTTGGTGCCGCTCGTGACGCCGCCGTCGACGTAGTGCCTGCCCTCGATGAGCACCGGCTCGAACACGAGCGGCACCGCCGACGAGGCGGCTACCGCGGTGGCGAGACCGACGTCGGGGCTGCCCTCTGTCCCAAAGGCCACGCGACGGCGCGATTCGACCTCGTAGGCGACGATCGTGGTGGGGGCACCGGGCCACCCGTCGGCGGCGGCGTCGCCCACGGTGTCACGAATCCAGTCGGAGATGCCGTCGGTCGAGTAGCGCGCCGGGGAACCGACGGCGAGTCCGATGCCGGGTCGACGCAGCCCGGGGAGGACGCCATGACGCATCCACCGCCCGACGCCACTGGGCCGGGTGCGCCGGTAGATGCGCCGGCGTAATTCCCAGGCGAGTTCACCGGGACCGTGGACGTCGCCGATCAGCGCGTCGATCGAGAGTCGGTCGGAGCGGACCAGGGCGGCCAGCACCGCGCCCGACGACGTGCCGACGACCACGTCGGCAGAGCCGGGGTCCCACTCCGTCGCCATGCGCAGCGAGAGCAGGGCTCCAAAATGAAAGGCGGCGCCGGTGATGCCGCCGCCGCCGAGTACGAGGCCGACTCGTGACACCTCGAGGAGTCTAGGAGGAGCGCGTCACCCCACCACCGTCGTCACCCGAAGAGCTTGCCGCACCCCGGGCAGGTGGAATCGTCCTCGATGGTGGCGGTCCGGCACCACGGGCACGGCAGGTCGGGATGGATCGGGTCGTGGAGCATCACCAGACGCGACGGGCGTCCGGCCGAAGCGGCCAACCCGAGGATCAGGCTGCTCACGAGGGCAAACACGGGCTCTCCTCACTCGATCACGGCGCAGCGTAGAACCCGGGCGGGCGCGAGTGAAGGATTTCGGGCAAGGAGAAGGTTCCAGGTCCCAGATGCCAGATTCCAGACCGGAGCCGGATGCGTCTGGTATCTGGTATCTGGCATCTGGGATCCGGCATCCGGCACCCGCACCCTCGCCCTGTTCTACCCTTCCTCCCCACATGACGCTCACGCTCACCCTTCCCGATGGCAAGGCGCTCGAACTCCCCGAGGGGAGCACCGGAGCGGACGCGGCGCGGGCCATCGGCCGTCGCCTCGCCGAGGCTGCCGTGGCGGTGCGTCTCGATGGGGTCGAGCTGGACATGGCCCGGCCGTTGCCGCACTCCGGGACCCTCGAGGTGATCACTGCGGAGAGCGATGCCGGGCGTCACGTGTTGCGTCACTCTGCGGCCCACGTGCTCGCCCAGGCGGTGCTGGACCTGTTCGAGGGAGCGACGTTTGCCATCGGTCCTCCCATCGAAGACGGGTTCTACTACGACTTCGACATCGGCCGGGCCTTCACCCCGGAGGATCTGATGCGTCTCGAGGCCCGCATGGCCGAGATCGTCGCGGAAGACCAGCCCTTCGAACGTGTGGAGATGTCGAAGGCCGAGGCGATGAAGGTCTTCGCCGCCCATCCTTTCAAGTCGGAGATCATCCAGGGCGTCGACGAAGGGGAGGGGGCAGCCGGGGACTCGGTGTCGGCGTACCGCAACCGGGACTTCATCGACCTGTGCCGCGGTCCCCACCTCCCCTCGACCGGCCGCCTCGCCGCCTTCAAGCTGCTGCGCACCGCCGGGGCCTACTGGCGTGGGGACGAACACCGTCCCCAGCTGCAGCGGATCTACGGCACCGCCTGGGAGAGTCGCAAGGCTCAAGAGGACTACCTCCATCGTCTCGAGGAGGCGCGCAAGCGCGATCACCGCAAGCTCGGGGTCGAGCTCGACTACTTCTCGTTCCCGCCGGAGACGGGAAGCGGGTTGGCGGTGTGGCACCCCCGAGGCGCCCTGGTGCGCATGCTCATGGAGGACTACTCGCGGCGCACCCATCTGTCGCACGGCTACGACATCGTCTCGACTCCGCACATCGCTCGCAGCCATCTGTGGGAGACCTCCGGTCACCTCTCGTTCTACCGGGAGAACATGTATCCGACGATGTCGATCGATGACGGCGACGAGTACGTGTTGAAGCCGATGAACTGCCCGGGGCACATCCTCATCTACCGGTCTCGAGCCCGTTCGTACCGCGAGCTCCCCCTGCGCTTCTTCGAACTGGGGACCGTATATCGCTATGAGCGCAGCGGGGTGATCCACGGGCTGCTGCGGGCGCGCGGTTTCACCCAGGACGACAGTCACATCTTCTGCATGGAGTCCCAGGTGGGTGAGGAGTTGAAGAACCTCCTCGATTTCGTGCTCATGGTGCTGCGCGACTTCGGGTTCGAGGAGTTCTCCGCCGATCTCTCCACGCGGCCGGAGAAGTACGTGGGCCGCCTCGAGCTCTGGGACAAGGCGACGGCCGAATTGGCCAATGCCCTCGAGTCCGCAGGCCTGTCCTATCAGGTGGCCGAAGGCGAAGGCGCCTTCTACGGGCCCAAGATCGACATCCATGTGCGCGATGCCATCGGGCGTCGCTGGCAGCTCTCCACGCTCCAGGTCGACTTCGGCCAGCCGGAGAACTTCGCTCTCGAGTACGCCGCCGCCGGCAACGAGCGGGAGCGCCCGGTGATGATCCACCGTGCCCTGTTCGGCTCGGTGGAGCGGTTCTTCGGGGTGCTCATGGAGCACTACGCCGGAGCCCTCCCTGGCTGGCTGTCGCCGGTGCAGGCGACGGTGATCCCCGTCGCCGATCGGCACCACGACTATGCCGGCCTGGTGGCTGCCCGGCTGCGCGATGCCGGAATCCGCACCGAGGTCGACATCGCCGACGAGACGGTGGGGGAGAAGCTGCGCAGCGCCATCACCCACAAGCACCCCGCGGTGCTCGTGGTCGGCGACTCCGACCAGGCTGCCGGCACCGCGGGCCTGCGGTTGCGAGGCGACGAAGAGCGGCGCGGGGTGCCCCTTCCCGAGGTCGTCGAGATCATCCGGGCGGGGTGCCGGCCCCCCCGTTGAGTTCACGGGAACCCATCCGACTCCGCTTTCGTCTCAGCCGCATGCACACCAAGAACACTGCAGGCGCACGCAGGAAGTCTCCCGTCTCCGGTCTCCAGTCCCCGGTCCCGAGCCGCGTCGTCGGACAACGCAAGACGGGTAGCCGGACCCGGGCAACGGGCTCGCTGATCACAGCTCTTCTGTCCATGGCTCTCGTCGTCGGGGCGCTCGCCGCCTGCGGCGACGACGCCGCTGACACCACCACGACCACCGAGCCCCCCGGCGACACCGGGCGGGTGGCGGTGGGGCCGCCGATCTCGGTCGACGAGGCGTTGTCCGCCGGCGACGATCGCCCCCACCTGGTGCGGGGGTACCTGTTCGTGTACGCCGACGGAACGATGGTGCTCGCCGATGTCATCCTGGAGTCGTTCCCGCCGCAGCCGGGTGGAGCCACCATCCCCGTGGTCGGCTTCTCGGTGGAGGGGATGGCGGGGCTCCAGGAGGCTCCGGCCGGTTCCGCACTCGCCTTCTGGGTGAATGCTCCGATCGAGATCCTGGGCACCGTCGCCGACGGCGTGCTCACCTACTTCGACGATCCGACCGCCTGACGGCCCACCGCGTTCGATGATCCCCCGCCCCGCCGGAAGGTGGGGCGGGCCGTCGTCTGACGGTCTGGGTGAGCGGGCGAGGCAACGACACCCGACGGACGGAATGGGTGGAGAGGTCGTCTAGCGTTGGCCTGTCCCATGAGCCGAGGATGACATGAAGCTGAACCCCGAATCGATCGCCCGCGCCTCGAGCCGCCGACCCTGGATCACCGTACTGCTGTGGATCGCCGTCATCGCGGGCTCCGGCTTCTTGTCGGCGGCGCTGCTTGGCGATGCCCTCACCACGGACGTCACCTTCACCGATCGCCCCGAATCGGTGCAGGCGCAGGAGCTGCTCGATGAGATGCGCGGTGAGCCGAAGTTCTCCGAATTCGTAATCGTCGCGGGCGATGGGATCACCGTCGAGGATCCGAGCTTTCAGCAGTTCGTCGGCGAAGTCCAGGCTGCCGTCGCCGGCCTCGGCCCCGACAAGGTGCTGTTCGTGGGGTCCTTCCTCGACGAAACCGGCCCGGTGTCGGACGACGGGATGACCGCGTTGCTTCCGGTGACCATGGCCAACTCGGACCTTGCCGCCGCCTCGGAGGATGCCCTCGAGTTGGAGGCGGCCGTGGCGGCAATACCTCACCCGACCGGCATCGAGACGCTGCTGTCGGGTCAGGCCACCCTCAACAACGTGTTTCAGGAGCTCGCCGAGGAGACCCTGGCAAAGGGCGAGTCGTTCGGGATCATCATCGCCCTCGTGGTCCTCATGGGCGTGATCGGAACCGTGGTGGCCGCGGTGCTGCCGATCCTGCTCGCCATCGCCGCCATCGCCGTGGCGTTCGGACTCACTGCCCTCGTGGGGCTCATGTTCGACCTCACGTTCTTCATCACCAACTTCATCACGATGATGGGACTGGCGGTGGGGATCGACTACTCGCTCTTCATCGTGGCCCGCTATCGCGAGGAACGCATCCGTGGCGCGGCGACGCTCGAGGCGATCGGTCGAGCCGGCGCCACGGCCAACCGGGCCGTGTTCTTCTCGGGGCTCACCGTGGTCCTCGCCCTCATGGGCCTGTTCTTCATGCCCAACACCATCTTCCGCAGCCTCAGCACCGGCGCCATCCTGGTGGTCGTGGTGGCGATGGCGGCGTCGATGACGCTGCTGCCCGCGGTGCTGGCGCTCCTCGGCGACAAGGTGAACCGACTTCGGGTGCGCAAGACCGAGTCCCTCAACAACGTGGACCGGGTCGGCGGGTTCTGGGACAAGATGTCGAATGCCGTCATGCGCCGCCCGGTCGTCTGGCTCCTGGCAGGCGCCGCGTTGCTCATGGCGATCGGTGTCGCCTACTTCCAGATCGAGAAGGGTTTCTCCGGCGTCAGCACGTTGCCCGACGACACCGAGGCCAAGCAGGCGTTTCTCATCCTCACCGAGGAGTTCTCCGGGGGATTGGGGGAGCCGCTCGAGATCGTCATCGACGGTGCGATCACCCCCGAGGTGGGGGATGGTCTCGAGGAACTCCTGGCCGCATTGGCGGCCGACCCGGCATTTGGCCCTCCGCTCGGCGAGCTGCAGAGCAATGCGGCCGGCGACATCCATGCGCTCACGGTCCCCCTGGCAGGCGACTCGGCATCTCAGGCGTCGGTGGCGGCAATCGAGCGGCTGCGCGGAACGTACGTGCCGGCAGCCTTTGCCGGGCTGGACGAGGAGGTGCTGGTCGGCGGCTATCCGGCATTCAGCGTGGACTTCTTCGACGATGTCGACACGTTCACGCCGATCGTGTTCACCTTCGTCCTCGGCTTGAGCTTCCTGCTCTTGACGGTCGTCTTCCGGTCGATCGTGCTGCCCATCAAGGCGATCCTGCTCAACCTGCTGTCGGTGGCAGCTGCGTATGGGGCGGTGGTGCTGTTCTTCCAGCCGTCGGCCTCGCCGAGTTGGATCCAGGAGATCGCCGAGTGGATGGGATTCATTCAGGTCGAGTCGATCGAGGCGTGGCTGCCGCTGTTCCTGTTCTCGATCCTGTTCGGGTTGTCGATGGACTATCACGTGTTCCTGTTGACCAGGATCCGGGAGTACTACGACCGATCGGGTGACAACACCGAAGCGGTGGCGCACGGTCTGCGCACGACCGGAGCGATCATCACCGGCGCCGCACTCATCATGGTCGCGGTGTTCGGTGGATTCGCCGCCGGGGACCTCGTGATGATGCAGCAGATGGGCTTCGGACTCGCCATTGCGGTGTTCCTCGATGCCACGATCGTGAGATCGATCCTCGTTCCTGCAGGGATGCGCCTTCTCGGCAACTGGAACTGGTACCTGCCGAAGTGGTTGGATTGGCTGCCGCAACTCGATGTCGAAGGCCACGCCGCTGCCGCAGTGGCCCACGATCGCGAGGCTCATGCCTAGGAACACGAAGAGGCCGCGGATCGAGATCCCGGAGGCGGTGGCACAGGCCGCCGCCGTACCGGAGGACCTCGACGCCGCACAACGCGCTCCGTACACGATTCCGAGCACACGGCGCCGTCGTGTTGCCGGATGGATTCATGTCGGTGGCGCTGCCACGGCTGCCGGGCTGGTGGCGATGGGTGCTGCGCCCGGCCTCCTGGTCGCCGCCGCGGTCCTCGCGGTGATCGGCATGTGGTCGCTTGCCGCCGCCTGGCCCATCCGCGTGCTCGATCCTCAAGCCCTCGACATCGCCGGGGCGGCGGTGGGCTTCGCCGTCGGTCATGCCTCGGCCGCGGTCTCCTTCGATGGCTGGCGGTCACGGCCGGTGTGGAACGTGTTGGTCTTCAGCGGGGATGAGCCGCCGACCCGACGCGGCCTGGTGCGCGTCGACGCCGTCGACGGCCACGTGGTGGAGAAGTACGAAGAAGAGGTTGCTGCAGCAGAGTCCAGGTCCGCAGGCTGAATCGCCGGGCGTTCAGTCTTCAGTCTTCGGTCAGAGGCCCGCAGCACGTCTGGCTGATGACTGAAGACTGATGACTCTCACAGAACGAACCTCTCGCCGCTGTCGTCGGCCACTTCCATGGCGACGATCAACCCGGAGCGCATCGACCACCGTTCCAGCAGGGCTCGCGCCTGGACGTTGCACCCTGCCTGGAAGGTGAGCCAGGGTTCCCCGGCGTGGGCGTCGGCGAGATCGACCTGATGCCCGGCCACGGGTTCGAGGCCTCGGTCGAGGCGGATGAACCCCTCCAGCGCCACCACCGCAAGTCCCAATGACTCGCAGCGCGCCACGATCGCCGCCGCCGCCGGGACCGGGTAGAAGCCCTCGTCCTCCTCGCCGCGGAAATCGGCGGCGGCATCGAACTCCTCGGCGAGGCGATCCACCGGGTGGCCCCCGCCGGGCGGGGCGGCCGCGACGGGTTCGTCCACCCCGAGCATGGCGGCCGCGGTGTCGAGGACGCGCTGCAGGTCCGCGACGTCGAATGCCCACGCCGCGCCGTCCTCGTCGGTGTGGAACTCGACGAGCATGGCACCGTCTTCGAGGTAGGCCACCCCGACCGAGCGGCCCTCCTCGATGAGTTCGACGACCGGCCCGTCGAAGTCGGGGAGCTCCGCCTCGCGTGCGTGCAGGTCGGTCACGTCAGGGCAGGTCGCGCTTGGGATGGCCAGTATAGATCTGGCGCGGGCGGCCGATCTTGTTCTCTTCGTCCTCCGACATCTCCTTCCACTGCGCCACCCATCCGGGGAGGCGGCCGATGGCGAAGAGGACGGTGAACATGTGAACGGGGAACCCCAGTGCCTGGAACATCAGGCCCGAATAGAAATCGACATTGGGGTAGAGGCGCCGTGACACGAAGTAGTCGTCGGCGAGGGCGGTCTCTTCGAGTTTCAGGGCGATGTCGAGCAAAGGATCATTGGCCCCCATCCGTTCGATGACCTCGTAGGCGAACGACTTGAGGATCTTCGCTCGCGGGTCGTAGTTGCGGTACACCCGGTGGCCGAATCCGGGGAGCCGGTACGGGTCATTCGGATCCTTCGCCTTGGCGACCCACTTGGCGGTGTTGCCACCGTCGGCGTGGATCCGCTCCAGCGTCTCGACCACCTCCTGATTCGCCCCGCCGTGGAGTGGTCCCCAGAGCGCGCTCATGCCGGCGGCGACGGACGTGAAGAGATTCGCCTGGCTGGAACCGGCGAGCCGAACGGTCGAGGTGGAGCAATTCTGCTCGTGATCGGCGTGGAGGATCAGCAGCACGTCGAGGGCTCGGGCCACCACCGGATCCACCTGGTACTCCTCGACGGGGAGCGCAAACATCATGTGCAGGAAGTTGGCGGCATAGTCGAGGTCGTTGCGCGGATAGATGTAGGGCTGGCCGATCGACTTCTTGTAGGCGAGCGCGGCCACGGTGGGCAGCTTGGCAACGAGCCGCAAGGCCGATTGCTCGACGGCGTACGGATCGCGCGGGTTGTGGAAGTCCGGGTAGAAGGTGGCCATGGCGTTCGTCGCCGAGGCGAGGATCGCCATGGGGTGGGCGCTCTTGGGGAAGGCATCGAACAGCCGCTTCATCTCCTCGTTGAGGAGGGTGTGGTGGGTGATGCTGGCGGTGTAGGTCTTGAGCTGCTCGGGGGTGGGCATTTCGCCGTGGAAGAGGAGATAGGCCACCTCGAGGAAGGTCGACTTGGCGGCGAGTTGCTCGATGGGATAGCCGCGGTAGCGGAGCTCGCCGGCGGTGCCATCGACGAATGACACCGCGCTGGAGGTGCCTGCGGTGTTGGCAAAGCCATAGTCGAGCGTGACGTATCCCGTGTCCGCACGGAGGCGGGAGATGTCGAAGCCGTGGTTGCCCTCGACACCCTCCACGATCGGGAGGACGATCTCGCGGTCGTCGAAGATGAGCCGGGCCGTGCGATCCCCCATGGGCGTCCTCCCTCAGTCGTCGCTCTGCAGGGCGGCGATAACCTTCTGTGTCTCGTGAGGAGGGGCCTCCTCGTAGTGATCCATTTCCATTTCGAAGAAGCCCCGACCGCTGGTGAGCGAGCGCAGGTCGATGGCATAGCGCTGCATCTCGGCGAGGGGGACCTCGGCGGTGACGACGCGAGTCCCTCCTTCGGAATCCATCCCGAGCACCCGGCCCCGCTTGGCATTGAGGTCGCCGATGACATCGCCCATGAGGTCCTCGGGGATGCGGATGGTGACCCTCATGATCGGCTCGAGCAACGCGGCATTCAGCTTGGGAGCCGCTTCCTTGACCGCCATGATCCCCGCCATGCGGAAGGAGAGCTCGTCCGAATCGACGGCGTGGAACTTGCCGTCATAGACGATGGCCCGCACGTCGACGACGGGGTATCCGGCGAGGATGCCCCGGTCGAGCGCTTCCTGCACGCCCTTGTCCACTGCAGGCAGGTACTGCTTGGGGATGGAGCCGCCTTTGATCTCGTTCACGAACTCGTATCCGGTTCCGGAAGGGGCAGGCTCGAAGCGGATGTTGGCCACACCGAATTGGCCGCGTCCCCCGGACTGCTTCTTGTGCTTGCCCTCGACATCGGCCTTGCCTCGGATCGTCTCGCGGTAGGGGATCTTGGGCAGCGCCGTGTCGACGGCGACGCCGAAGCGGGCGGCGAGGCGGGACACGGTGACCTCGAGGTGGGCATCACCGAGGCCGGAGAGCACGGTCTCGTTCGTGACCACGTTCCGGGTCACCCGCAGCGTCGGGTCGTCCTCGACCGCCCGGGTGAGCGCGGTCGAGAGCTTCTCCTCGTCGTGCTGGCTGCGGGGGAAGATGGCCAGCGACATCGTCGGATTGGGCAGTGCCAACGGGGCGATCACGACATCGAGGCCGGGAGACCGCAGGGTGTCACCGGAGAGGGTTGCCTCCAATTTGGCGACGGCGGCGATGTCGCCGGCCTCGACGTGGCGGACGTCCTGGTGCTCCTTTCCCCGCATGGTGAAGACGTTGTGCATCCGTCCGTTCACGTGGCGTGTTGGGTTCTCCAGTTCCACATCGACGTCGACGACGCCCCGAAACACCCGGAAGAGGGAGATCCTTCCGACATACGGGTCCGACATCGTCTTGAACACGAAGGCGACCACTCCGGAGTCCGGCAGCCTGGAGCCGGCAGCAAGCGGTGGAGCGGGACGCTCGTCGGGGCGGGGGCCGAAGTCCACGATGAACTGGGCAAGGCGATCCACGCCGATGCCCCGGGTGGCCGAACCGCACAGGACGGGAAAGGCCGAACCCTGCACCATGCCGCGATGCATCCCGGAGATGAGCTGGGTGCCGGAGGGCTCCACTCCTTCGAGATACTTCTCGAGCATGGCATCATCGGTTTCGACCACTGCCTCGACGAGGGCGGTGTGCAAGCTGGCGACTTCGCCGTGCATCGAGTCGGGGAGCTCGGACTCGGCGGCCTTCATGGTGCCGCCGGCATACGTGTAGGCCTTGCCCCCGACGAGGTTGGCGACACCGGACAGGCTGTGTTCGGCTCCGATGGGGACGAGGATGGGTGCGATCGGGGTCCCAAAGACGTCTTTGAGATGCTGCAGCGTCCGGCCGAACGAGGCGCGCTCGCGATCGAGCTTGTTCACGAACACCGCCCGGGCGATGCCCTCTTCCTCCGCCAGCCTCCAGAGGTGTTCGGTCTGCACCTCGACCCCATCCACGGCCGACACGACAAAGAGGGCGAGGTCGGCGACCCGCATGGCAGCGCGCACCTCGCCGATGAAGTCCGATACGCCGGGGGTGTCGATCACATTGATGCGGTGCCCGTCCCAGTCGAACGGCGCCATCGCCAGGCTCACCGACGAGCGTCGGCTGCGCTCCTCGGGTTCGAAGTCGGTGACCGTGTTGCCGTCCTCGACCTTGCCCATGCGGGTGGTGGCGCCGGCGGCGAAGAGCAGTGCCTCGGCGAGTGCGGTCTTGCCGCTTCCACTGTGACCCACGAGGACGACGTTGCGGATCTTCTCGGAGCCCATCCAACCTCCTGGAGTGCGGCGGGATTGTAGTGAGCGGGATGGGGGCGGAACCCGTGTGGTAGGTTCCCCGTACGAGGTTTCCCGTACGAGGTCCCCATGCTCGACGTGAGAGCGCGCCAGAAGATGTCAAGGGTGGTCGATCCCGTGGCGCGATTGATCGCCCGGACGGGTGCCACCCCCACGATGGTCACCATCACGGGTCTCACCCTGTCGATCGCCGGGTCCGTACTCATCGCCGGTGGCCGCCTCGCCGTGGGCGCTGTCATCCTGGGCGTCGGCGCTGCTCTCGACATCCTCGACGGCGTGCTCGCCCGGGTGACCGGCACCGAGAGCACCCGCGGGGCCCTCCTCGACTCCTTCACCGATCGGGTCGGCGAAGTCGCCATGTGGACCGGTCTCGCCTTCTACCTCGGTGGCCGGGCCGAGGCGGCGCTCGTCACGCTCTCGATCGTGGCGGTGTGCGGCTCGCTGCTCACCCCGTATCTCCGTGCCAAGGCCGAGGCGTTGGGGATCGAAGGCAAGGGCGGTTTGATGGGTCGCGCCGAGCGCCTGCTCGTGTTCGGACTGGGTGTCGGTCTCGAGGGGGTCGGGCTGCCCACGCTCGAGGCTGCCGTCTGGATCGTGGCGGTCGGTGCCTGGGTGACGGTGATCCAACGATTCGTTCGGACCTGGCGCCGGCTCCCGGCGTGAAGGAAGCGCTCGGGTACCACGTCTACCGGGTGTTGGCGGGCATCCTCGGGATCCTGCCCGAGCCCGTGGTGCGCCGTGTGGGGTTCCGCGTCGGATGGCTGGTGTCGTTCGTGGCGCGTCGCAGGTTCGCCATGGCGGTCCGCCACCAGACCCGTGTCGCCGGATCCGCCGCTGGCGCTCGCGCTGCCGCACGGCGGGTGTTCGGGTGGTACGGCCGCTACTGGGCCGAGGTGTTCTGGATGCGTCCGCGTCGCCGGAAGAAGGTCGTGGCCCGCTCGCCGATCGAGAACCTGGACCGTCTCATGGCCGCGGTGGCCACGGGCCGGGGAGTGATCGTGGCGCTTCCCCACATGGGCAACTGGGAGGCGGCGGGCCTGGCGGCCGCCTCCGAGGGTGCTCGGGTGCTCGCCGTCGCCGAGGAGCTCGGCAATGAGCGCATCGTCCAATGGTTCGTCCACATGCGTGCGATGATGGATATCGACATCGTGATCGCCCGCAAGGGCTCGCGGGTGACGCGTGACCTCCTGCAGCGGCTCGACGAGGGCGGGGTGGTGGCGTTGGTGTGCGATCGCGATCTCTCCGGCCGGGGGATTCCGGTCACCTTCTTCGGGGAGTCGACCACGTTCCCTCCCGGGCCGGTGGCGCTGGCCGAACGCACCGGGGCGGTCCTGTTCCCGGTGGGGACCTACTTCGAACCCGGCGCCGGCAACCGCTTCGTGATCCACCCCGAGCTGGAGATTCCCGAGGGAGCCGACACCGACGAGCGGGTGAGACGGGGGACCCAGCGCCTGGCCACCGCGCTCGAGTCGATCATCCGGGTTCATCCCGAGCAGTGGCACCTCATCTTGCCGAACTGGCCATCCGATCGCGAGGCGTCATGAGGGTCGCCCTGGTCTGCCCGTATGCGTTCGAAGCGCACGGCGGCGTCCAGGATCAGGTGACCCGGTTGGTGGGTTGGCTCGGTGCCGCCGGTCACGATGCCTGGGCGGTGGCGCCGGGTGATGCCGGACCGCCGGGTACCCGGTCGGTCGGTGCATGGCGTTCGGTGCGGGCCAACCGATCGGCGGCGCCGATTGCGGTGGATCCCCGGGTGATCCGACGCGTCGCCGATGCGGTTGCCGGTGCGGACGTGGTCCACGTCCACGAGCCGTTCATGCCAATGGTGTCGCTCGGCGCCATCCTGGCCGACACCCCCCCGATCGTGGGCACGTTCCATGCGGATCCGGGCAGCTTCGCCCGCAACGCCTATCGCATCGCCGAGCCGCTGGTGCGCAGGGTTGCGGCGCGCATCGCGGTGGCGACGGCGGTCAGTGAAGTGGCGGCGTCGGCGGTGCCCACGGTGCCGGGCATCCGCATCATTCCGAATGGGATCGATCTCGCCGACTACGCCGACACGCATGCGCCGGTCCCGGGGAGGGTGGTCTTCATCGGTCGGGACGATCCGCGCAAGGGGCTCGATGTGCTGCTCCAGGCGTGGCCGCGGATCCTGCGCGATGTCCCCGGAGCCTCGTTGCGCATCATCGGGGCGGACCGTCCGTCGGGGCCGGCGGGAGTGACGTTCCTCGGCCGTGTCGACGAGCCGACGAAGCGCCTCGAGCTGGGCAAGGCCTCCGTCGTGGCGGCGCCGAACATCGGCGGTGAGAGCTTCGGGATCGTGGTGCTCGAGGCGATGGCGGCGGGCAAGCCCATCGTCGCCGCCGATCTCGATGCCTTCCGCGGAGTGGCGGGCGACACGGTGCGCTGGGTGCCGGTTGGCGATCCGGTCGGACTGGGGCGTGGCGTGGCCGAGCTCCTCGGCGATGCCGACGCCCGGGCGCACCTCGGCGCCGCCGCCCGCGAACGCGCCGCCATGTTCTCGGGAGAGACGGTGGCCCGCGCCTACCTCATCGCCTACGGCGACGCCATCTCGGGGCGGGCGTGAGCCCCGGGCGGGGGTAGGATTGCCCGGAGACTCGGCGGTACGCACTGGCTCGATCGGGAGCCGGCCCAAGATCGGGCCGACTCCAGATTACGGGGTGTCCTGTCCGCCGAGCCTCTCAGCCGATCAAGGAGTCGTCGTGGAGCAAGGCACCGTCCGCGTCAAGCGGGGTCTCGCCGAAATGCTCAAAGGTGGCGTGATCATGGACGTCACCACCGCCGACCAGGCGCGCATCGCCGAGGAAGCGGGGGCGGTGGCTGTGATGGCTCTCGAACGGGTTCCCGCCGACATCCGTCGCGATGGGGGAGTGGCGCGCATGGCCGACCCGACGCGCGTCGAGGAGATCGTGGCGGCGGTCTCGATCCCGGTCATGGCCAAGGCTCGCATCGGGCACTTCGTCGAAGCGCAGATCCTCCAATCGCTCGGCGTCGACTACATCGATGAGAGCGAGGTGCTCACCCCGGCCGACGAGGCGCACCACATCGACAAGTGGGCATTCACCGTCCCCTTCGTGTGCGGCGCCCGTGACCTCGGCGAGGCCCTCCGCCGGATCGGCGAGGGCGCGGCGATGATCCGCACCAAGGGAGAGGCCGGCACCGGCGACGTCGTCGAGGCCGTTCGGCACATGCGCGCCATGACCGAAGGCATCCGTCGGCTGGCCACGCTCGGCCACGAGCAGCTCATGGCGGCGGCCCGCGACCTCGGAGCCCCGTACGACCTCGTCGAGGAGGTGGCTCGCACGGGGAAGCTGCCGGTGGTGAACTTCGCCGCGGGCGGACTGGCCACCCCGGCCGACGCCGCGCTCATGATGCAACTGGGCTGCGACGGCGTCTTCGTCGGGTCGGGCATCTTCAAGTCCGCCGATCCGGCGCCTCGTGCCCGGGCCATCGTCGAAGCCACGACGTACTTCAACGATCCCCAGATCCTGGCCAAGGTGTCGCGTGGACTCGGCGAGCCGATGGTGGGCATCGGGATGGACCGCCTCGCCGACGGGGACCGGCTGGCAAAACGGGGCTGGTGAACGGTGCGGTTCGGGGTGCTGGCCCTCCAGGGTGACGTTCGCGAGCATGCCGCCGCGGCCGCGGCGGCCGGCGCCGAACCCGTGCTCGTACGGGTCGCCGAAGATCTCGACGGGCTGGATGCCCTGGCCATCCCCGGAGGGGAGAGCACCACGATCGGCAAGCTCGCCGAGCGCTATGGACTGGTCGAGCCCCTGCGCACCGCCATCGAGTCGGGGCTCCCCACGTTGGGCACCTGCGCGGGGATGATCTTCCTCGCCGCCGGGACCACCGAAGCTCGGCCCCAGGTGCAGCTCGGGGTGCTCGACGTCGTGGTGCGGCGCAATGCATTCGGCTCACAGGTGGCGTCGTTCGAAGCGGACATCGACGTGGTCGGCATCCCGGATCCGGTGCGGGCGGTCTTCATCAGGGCGCCGTGGATCGAGAAGGTGGGTGCGGGTGTCGAGGTGCTCGCCGAGGTGGAGGGCCATCCGGTGATGGTGCGCGAGGGCAACATCGTCGCCACCTCGTTCCATCCGGAGCTCACCGGGGATCCGCGGGTCCATACACTGCTCCTCCACATGCGCGGGAGGGCGTGATGTCGGGGCACTCCAAATGGTCGACCATCAAGCACAAGAAGGGCGCCAAGGACATCCAGCGCGCCAAGGTCTTCGCCAAACTCGCCCGCGGGATCGAAGTGGCGGCGCGTGATGGCGGCGGCGACGTCTCGACGAATGCCGCCCTTGCCCAGGCGGTGGCCAAGGCCAAGGCCGGGGAGATGCCCAACGACAACATCGAGCGGGCCATCAAGCGCGGCACCGGCGAGTCCGGGGGCGGGCACTACGACGAGATCTGGTACGAGGGGTATGCCCCGGGCGGGGTCGCGGTCTACGTGCAGACCCTGACCGACAACCGCAACCGGGCCGCGTCCGACGTCCGTTCGACCTTCTCGCGCAACGGCGGCAATCTCGGTGAACCGGGATCGGTGGCCTATCTGTTCGTGCAGCGCGGCTACCTGCTTGCCACCGGCGCCGAGGACGATGTCATGCTCGTGGCACTCGACGCCGGTGCCGAGGACGTTCGCCCCGGACAGACCCAGCACGAGGTGATCACGGCTCCCGGCGATCTGGCCAAGGTGGTGGCCGCGCTCCGGGAAGCGGGCATCGCCATCGAGGACCCGGAGGTCACCCGCCTTCCCGTGACCTCGGTGCCCCTCGACGAATCGACGGCGCGTGCGGTGCTCCGGCTGATCGATGCCCTCGAGGATCTCGACGACGTGCAGGCGGTCTACGCCAACTTCGACATCAGCGACGAGGTCATGGCTGCCGTCGCCGGGTGAGACCAGGCGGCAGATCGCAGACGGCAGACCCCGGACGGCTTTCAGTCTTCAGCCGGACTCCCGGTCGACGATCGTGCCGCCCGACCTGCTCCGCACCCAGGCGACTGCCGCCAGGACGGCCAACCCGAGGTGGAGGACGTCTCCGGTTCCATCGAGGGCGAGGACATTGCCCTCGCCGAGGCCGCGCAGCACCGGACCCGCGACGGCGAGTGCTGCCGCCATCGCCATCGAGACCAGGGCCGCAGGGGAGATTCGTCCGAAGCGGCCCGACGCCGCGGCGAGCGCCACCATCCCCCAGGCGATGTGGACCACATTCTGAAACGGATTGACCGCCATCACGATGAGATCCTCGCCGGTGGGGGAGAAGACCTGGTGGAGGCCGCCGACGGCGAACCCGAGCACTCCGACCAGGGTCGCCGTCACCGCCACCACGGCGAGCAGGGCACTCCCCGGGCGGGCCGCGCCGCCCCCAGGTGAACGAGTCAGGCCACGCCGCTCCACGGCTCCGAAGGCGGCCACGAACCCGGCGAGCAGCACCGTCAGCGTCGCCACCCAGACCGGCCTCCACCACCACCACGACGCCGTGCCGACATCCGGCTGCGGAAACCCCACCGGATAGAGGAGGCCGATGGCCACCACGAGCACGGTGAGGTGCCAGAGGAACACCGTCATGATCACCGAGTTCACCACGATCACTGCGGTCCACGGACGGGGGCGTTGCAGCCATCGGGCGACCGCCCCACGAGTCGCCACGGCGAGTCCCACCTCCCACATCGTCAATGCCACGATGCACAGCGTCGGTGGATCCATGTTCGAGAACTCGTCGGTGGCGAGACCGACCATCGAGAGGGGATACGGCCCGAACGAGACGAGGGCAACGAGCCCTGCAAATCCGACGGCGGCCAGCAGCCGCCCGCGGAGGGCCGTCAGTCCCCCGTCGGCGTAGACGAAGCCCCACTGGTGGGCGAGCAGCCAGACGAGGGGGTAGTTGGCGTATCCCACCGCCGACACTCCTCCGGCGAATCGGACGAGGTCGACGGCTCCGGTCAGCGCCACGAGGGCCACGATCACCCGGAAGCCGAGACGCTCGTGCAGGGCGACCATGACCGGGGCGAGGGCCACGACGATCATGTACACGCCGAGGAACCACAAGGGCCCGGTGATGAGCGTGGCCACGGGGAACACGATGTCGTCGGCGAGGTTGAGGGCGTCGAGCGTCGCCACGACGACGACGGAGAGGCCGAGGAAGAGCGCGGTCGGACGCATCATCCGGGTGACCCGCCCGTGGAGATACCCGGCGTATCCCACGCCTCGGCGCCGGGCGGCGCGCAGGCTCACGAGGTTGGAGAAGCCACCGACGAAGAAGAAGATCGGCATCACCTGCAGGACCCAGGTGATCGACCACAGCCCATCGATCCGCTCGAGGGCATTGAACCCCTCGATCCGGCCGTCGCGCCACACCACCACCGCGACCAGCCAATGGCCCACGACGACCACGAGGATGCTGAGGGCCCGGAGGAAGTCGATCCACCGGTCGCGGTCGGCGGGTGTCGCCGCCGCCATCGCCGCCGCCGACGGTTCGTCGCGGATCATGCGGACAGGCTATCCGCGCAATCCCCCCAGGCCCTTCGTGGGGGCTCTATCCTGATCGAACACATGTTTGTCCTCGGCATCGACCCCGGTCTCTCGGTCACCGGGTACGGCATCGTCGCGGCGAGCCGCCCGCTGCAGGCCCTGGCGGCAGGGGTGGTGCGCACCGATCCGCGGGCGCCCCTGTCGCAACGGCTCGTGGAATTGTTCGACGACCTCTCGGCCGTGATCGCCGAGTTCGGTCCCACGGAGGCCGCCATCGAAGAGGTCTTCGTGAATCGCAACCTGCAGACCGCCACCGCGGTGGGACGGGCATCGGGTGTCGCCATCCTCGCCGTGGCCCGGGCGGGCCTGCGGGTCACCGAGTACACGCCGTCGGCGGTGAAGCTCGCCGTGACCGGGTACGGCGACGCCCCCAAGGATCAGGTTCAGGCGATGGTGGCCCGGAGGCTCGGGATGACGGAGGCTCCGAAGCCGGCCGACGCCGCCGATGCCCTGGCCATCGCCGTGTGCCATCTCCAGTCCACCGGCCTGCGCCGGCTCATCGGAGAGCGCACGTGATCGGGCGGCTGCGCGGGACGCTGGTTGCCCTGACCACCGAATCGGTGATCGTCGATGTCGGTGGAGTCGGCTACGAGATCGCCATGCCCACCCGCGACCTCGGGGCGCTGCCTGCGCTCGGCGAAGAGGTCGTCATCCACACCCACCTCCATGTGCGCGAGGATCAGCTGGCGCTCTTCGGATTCGCCGACGAGGACGGCCGGGTCGTCTTCCGGCACTTGATCGCAACGAGCGGGGTGGGACCGAAGCTCGCACTGGCGATCCTCGGGGCGCTCGGTCCCGACCGGCTTCGAGCCGCGGTGATCGGCGAGGACATCGACACCCTCACGACCGTTCCCGGAATCGGCGTGCGCAGCGCTCAGAAGCTCGTGCTCGACCTCCGCGCCCGTCTGGCGCTCCCTGCGGGAGGCATCCCCGCGTCGGGAGGGCTCGGCTCGGTGCGCACCGCGCTCGAGGGGCTCGGGTACTCGGCAGCGGAGATCCGCGATGCCATCGCGGACCTGCACGGTGAGGACGTGGAAGCCATGCTCCGCGCCGCGCTGCAGAAGCTGGGGCGCCGATGAGAGAGGACGGGCTGCTCGCCGGACGACCGGGACCGGAAGACGCCGCGTTCGAGGCAGGGCTGCGTCCGCGCTCACTCGACGAGTTCGTCGGACAGGACGAGCTGAAGGAGCGGCTGTCGATCCTCATGGAAGCGGCCCGGGGGAGAGGTGAACCCCTCGACCACGTCCTCTTCAGCGGTCCTCCGGGTCTGGGCAAGACCACCCTCGCCGCCATCCTCGCCGAGGGGATGGGGGCACAGCTGCGCGCCACCTCGGGGCCGGTGCTGGAGCGCGCCGGAGACCTGGCCGCGATCCTGTCGAATCTCCAGGGCGGCGACGTGATGTTCATCGACGAGGTGCATCGCCTGCCGCGCGCCGTCGAGGAGATCCTCTACACCGCCATGGAGGACTTCCAGCTCGACATCGTGGTCGGCAAGGGCGCCGGAGCGAACTCGATCCGACTCGAGCTCCCACCCTTCACGCTCATCGGTGCCACGACGCGCGTCGGCAGGGTGTCGGCGCCGCTGCGGGATCGCTTCGGCTATGTCGCTCGCATCGACTACTACCGCCCGGAGGAGCTCGAGGCCATCGTGGAGCGTTCTGCCCGGCTCCTCGGCATCACCATCGACCGCGACGGCCGCCGCGCCATCGCCCAGCGATCGCGCGGTACGCCGCGCATCGGCAACCGTCTGTTGCGGCGGGTCCGGGACTTCGCCGCGGTGCGAGCGGACGGTGCGGTCGACGTCGCCATCGCCGAGCAGGCACTCGAGGTGTTCGAGGTCGATGCCGCCGGCCTCGATCGGGTCGACCGGGCGATCCTCGAGGCGGTCATCCACAAGTTCGGCGGCGGGCCGGTGGGTCTGTCGACGCTGGCGATCGCGGTGAGTGAGGAGACCCAGACGGTCGAAGACGCCTACGAGCCCTTCCTGCTCCAGATGGGGTTCCTGCAGCGCACCTCGCGGGGTCGTATCGCCACCGCCCTGGCCTATCGCCACCTCGGACTCGAAGTGCCCACGGCGATCGAGCAGGGGAAGCTGTTGTAGGTCGGGTGATTGGCGATTGGCAATTGGCAGTGGCCCGCAATTCGCAATTCGCAGTTCGCAATGCGCCAGCCGCGGCGAAGTCGCAGCGGACTCGTGGGCGGTGAGGCACGGTGCTCTCACGCTCTGACGAATTGCGAATTGCGGACGGCCCATACTCTCCCCACGATGCTCACCTCCGAGTTCGTCTATGACCTTCCCGATGCCGCCATCGCCCAGGCTGCGGTGGAGCCGCGCGACTCATCGCGGTTGCTCGATACCCGGGATCTGTCCGATCACCGTTTCGCCGAGCTTCCCGCCCTGCTGCGCCGGGGTGACCTGCTCGTGGTGAACACCACCCGGGTGCGGCGCGCTCGGCTGGCCGCCACCAAGTCCACCGGAGGGGCAGTCGAGGTCTTGCTGCTCAATCCAATCGGCGACGGCGCCTGGGAGGCCCTGGTTCGCCCGGGGCGCCGGGTGCGGCAGGGCACCCGGCTGAGCGCAGGTCCGGCGACCCTCGAGGTTCGCACCGCTCCGCGCGAAGGTGTCGTCGTCGTGGACGTGGTCGATGGCTCACTCGAGGAGGCGGTGGCCGCGATCGGCGCCGTGCCGCTGCCTCCGTATTTCCATGGATCGCTCGCCGATCCCGAGCGGTACCAGACCGTGTACGGGCGTCGGGTCGGCTCGGCGGCGGCGCCGACGGCCGGGCTGCACTTCACCGAAGGTCTGCTCGAGGCGGTCGGCTCGGCGGGAGTCGAGGTGGCGACGATCGACCTCGAGATCGGGCTCGACACCTTCCGCCCCATCGGCGCCGCCCGGCTCGCCGATCACCGCATGCATCGCGAGCGCGCCATCGTGAGTCCGCCCCTCATCGAGGCGGTCACCGCGGCACGGGCCCGTGGCGGCCGGATCGTGGCGGTGGGCACCACGGTGGTGCGATCGCTCGAGGCGGCGGCGGCGACGGGTGAACTCGAGCCGATGGATGCCCCGACCGACCTGTTCATCACCCCGGGGTTTCGGTTCCGGGTGGTGGATCTGCTCATCACGAACTTCCATGTTCCGGGCTCGACCCTCGTCGTGCTGGTGGCGGCCTTCATGGGCCCCGAATGGAGGAAGACCTACGAGGCGGCGCTGCAGCGCGGGTACCGGTTCCTCTCGTTCGGCGACGCCATGCTGGCGGAGCGGGCATCGTGAAACCGCTCTCGTTCACCCTGGGCAGCGGCGACGGTGGAGCGCGCACCGCGACGCTGACGACACCGCACGGCGATGTCGCCACTCCGGCCTTCATGCCGGTGGGCACCCGGGCGACGGTGCGAGCGGTGGGGGTGGACGATCTCGCCGCGGTCGGGGCGACCATGCTCCTGGCCAACACCTATCACCTCATGCTCCGGCCGGGTGCCGCCGTCATCGATGCCGTGGGCGGCGTGCAGCGGTTCATGGGATGGGACGGACCGGTGCTCACCGACTCCGGGGGTTTCCAGGTGTTCTCGCTCGATCCCCGAATCGACGAGGACGGCGTGACCTTCCGGTCCACGTATGACGGTTCGGTGGTGCGCATGACTCCGGAATCGTCGGTGGCGACGCAGGAGGCCATCGGCGCGGACATCGCCATGGTGTTCGACCATCTGGTGGGGCTGCCCGCCCCGCGGCCGGTGGTGGCCGAGGCCATGGAGCGGACCCTGCGCTGGTCGGCGCGAGCGCGAGCAGTCCACCGGCGCGAGGACCAGGCGCTCTTCGGCATCGTCCAGGGCGGCACCGATGCGGAGTTGCGCGCCGACAGCGCCCGGCGCACGGCGGCGCTCGACTTCCCCGGCTTCGGCATCGGTGGCCTCTCGGTGGGCGAGTCCCCGGAGGAGCGCAACCTCGCCCTCGAGGTGGTCGCCGCCGAGTTGCCGCCGGATCGTCCGCGTTACGTGATGGGCCTGGGCGACACCGCCGGAGTGCTCGACGCCGTCGCCCGGGGGTTCGACCTGTTCGATTGCGTGTGGCCCACCCGTCTCGCCCGCCACGGCAAGGCGCTCACCACCCGCGGCGACTTCTCGATCCGGCGGGCGGAATTCACCACCGACACCTCTCCGCTCGATCCGGATTGCTCCTGCTTCACCTGCCGTCATCACAGTCGGGCCTATCTGCGCCATCTGCGGATCACCGACGAACTGCTCGGCCATCGATTGCTCAGCATCCACAATCTGGCCTACACGATGGCGGTGCTCACCGGGGCGAGGAGGGCGATCGCTGCGGGCGGTTTCGCGGCGTATCGAAAGGCGGTCCTGGAGCGACGCGTGCCGAGTCCCGATCGGGAAGGGCTACGCTAGGCGACCGCCTCGCCCCGACCGGGGCGGGTTCCGGAGGTCCGATGATCACCATCCTTGCCCAGGCTGACGACGCGACCACGAGCACCGGCTCGACATGGGCGACGCTGCTGCTCTACGCCGTCGTGCTCGGCGGTCTCTTCTACTTCCTCATGGTGCGTCCGCAGCGCCGCCGACTCCGCGACCAGCAGCAGCTGCTGTCGGGCCTGGCCCTCAATGACGAGGTGATCACCATCGGCGGGATCTACGGCCACATCGAGTTCATCGGTGAGGGCCACGTCATCCTCCGGGTCGAAGGGGGCGGCAAGCTCCGGGTGGCCCGCCAGGCCATCGCCCGCAAGGTCACCGGGTAGCCGGATGTCGCGGCGTGGTGCCCTGATCACACTCCTGACGACGCTGGTCGTCACCATCGGCCTTCTCGTGTTGACCCAGGTGACCGACACCACGCCCCGGCTCGGTCTCGATCTCCAGGGCGGCTTCGCCGTCGTCCTCGAGGCTCCCGAGGGGACCGACCCCGCGGTGATCGATCAGGCCGTGAGCATCATGCGGCGGCGCATCGAGGCGCTCGGTGACGTCCAGGAGCCGGAGATCGCCGTCGTCGGCGATCGCACGGTGGAGGTGCAGCTTCCCGGGGTGACCGATCGAGACCGGGCCCTGTCCGCCGTGGGCACCACCGGGCAGCTCGAGTTCCGTCCGGTGCTCGCCGTCAGCCCGGTGCTGGGCATCAGCCCGATCTTCTTCACGGCTCCCGTCGATGACGGCACGACCGACGGTTCCACGACCACGACCACATTCGGCCTCAGCTCCACCACGACCACCACCGTCGCCGGCGCCACCACCTCGACGACTGCGGCGACCACGACCACCACGGGCGCCGGGGGCGAGACCACGACGACCACGACGGTGCCGGTCGATCCGTGGGAGGGCGTGGTCATGCCCGAGGGGGTGACCCGCTGCGATGTCGTCGACCAGCCGGGCTGCCTCGACCCCGACACGGGGATCACCGTGGTGCCGGTGCCGACCCTGGAGGCGTTCCTCTCCACCCCCGATGGCATCGTCTATCACACCGGTCCCGCCCGGGTGCTCGGTTCGGACCTCGAAGGCGCCCAGGCGCAGTTCCAGGGCACGACCACCGGCTCGCTCACCGGCCAGTGGCTGGTCGCCCTGGATTTCACCGAGTCCGGAGGCGAGAAGTTCGCCGAGGTGACCGCCGAGTTGGCGGGATTCCCGCTCGGTGACGTCCGGCGCCAGTTCGCCATCGTGCTCGACGGCATCGTGCAGTCGGCGCCGGCGGTGGCGGCCGAGGTCTCGCCGACGACCGGCATCACCGGCGGCTCCGCCGTGATCACCCTCGGCAATGCCGCCGACCAGGAGTCCGAGGCGAGCAACCTCGCCGTCGTGCTCAAGTACGGCGCCCTGCCGGTGGCCTTCGAGCAGTCGTCCGTCGAGTCGGTCTCGGCCACCCTCGGTGAGGACTCGCTGCGCGCTGGTCTCGTCGCCGGGTTCATCGGGTTGGCCCTCGTGGCGATGGCCATGGTGGCCTACTACCGGGCGTTGGGACTGCTCAACATCGTCGGGCTGGGGGTGTCCGGGGCACTCACCCTGGTGATCTTCTCCGCGCTCGGCGCATGGCAGGGGGTCACCCTTACCCTGGCGGGCGTGGCCGGGATCATCGTCGGGGTCGGGGTGAGCGCCGACTCGTACGTCGTCTACTACGAGCGGATCAAGGAAGAGGTCCACCGCGGACGATCGCTGGCGTCGGCGGTCGACTTCTCCTTCAAACAGGCCATCCGGACGATCCTCACCGCCGACACCGTGTCGATCACGGGTGCCATCCTTCTGTTCTTCTTGGCCGTGGGATCGGTGAAGGGCTTTGCATTGGCTCTGCTCATCACCACGGTCTGTGACGTGCTCGTTGCAGTCTTCTTCACGCGGCCGGCGGTGTGGTTGCTCGCGCACACCCGATTCGGAGACGGCGGCCGATTCTCGATCCGCGGCGCCACGGGCCGTCCCCGGGAGGCCACGAAATGAGCCTGTGGCGCGACCTCTACCACGGCGACACCCGATTCGATTTCTACGGAAACCGGCGGCGGTGGTTCGCCCTGTCCGGGGTGATCATCGCGGTGTCCCTGTTCGCCCTGATCGTCCTGCGTCTCGACTTGAGTGTCGACTTCACCGGGGGAACCCTCGTCGAGTTCCCCAATCCGAATGGCATCTCGGTCGCCGCGGTGCGGGAGCGGGTTGACGCCGCCGGCGTCGGAAGCGCCAAGGTTCAGGAGGTGGGTGGGTCCGGAATCCGGGTGCAGACCAACCAGCTCGAGCCGGGCGACGAAGATGCTCTGGTGGAGGACCTGGCCGAGCTGCTCGGAGTGGATTCGGCCGATGCCAGCAGGCAGTCCGTGGGACCGACCTTTGGCAGCCAGGTCACGAAGTCGGCGGTGCGCGCCCTCATCGTGTTCCTCATCGTGATCGCTCTCTATATGGCGTGGCGACTCGAGTGGAAGATGGCGGGCGCGGCCATCTTCGCCCTCATGCACGACCTCATCTTCACATCCGGGATCTACGCACTCACCGGTCTCGAGGTCACCCCGGCGACGGTGATCGCCATCCTCACCATTCTCGGCTACTCGCTGTATGACACCGTGGTCGTGTTCGACAAGATGCAGGAGAACGTCCGTGACCGGGGTGAGCGCCACACCTATGCGGCGATCGTGAACATGTCGATGAACGAGGTGCTCATGCGCTCCATCAACACCTCGCTCGTCTCCCTGCTTCCGATCGGGAGCCTTCTCTTCGTCGGCTCGTTCCTGCTCGGCGCCACGACGCTGCGTGAATTCGCCATGGCCCTCTTCGTCGGGGTGGCGACGAGCATGTATTCGTCGATCTTCCTCGCCGCCCCCCTCGTGGGGATGTGGAAGGAGCGCGAAGACCACTGGATCAAGGTGCGCCGCCGGCTGGAACGCCGCGGCACCGGAGAGGACTTCGCTCCCCACGACAGCACTCCGTCGGCAGTCACGGCCGTGGCGACCGGAGCGGTGCCCCGGCCGCCGCGCAAGCGCCAGAAGGGCTCGCGCCGCTGAGTGCGAGCGTCGGAGCCTCGGTGCCCGAAGCCGCCGCCAGCGGTCGCAGGGTGACCGTACAATCGCCGGATGGATGATCTCCGCGCGTTGATTCGTGACGTACCCGACTTCCCCAGGCCGGGCATCATCTTCAAGGACATCACCCCGCTCCTCGGTGATGCCGGCGCCTTCGACCGCGTCCTCGAGGCCATGGCCAAGCCGTGGCGGGGGAGAGGGGTCAGCCACGTGGTGGGCATCGAGTCGCGCGGATTCATCGTCGGCAGTCCCGTGGCGGCTCGCATCCATGCCGGGTTCGTTCCGGTGCGCAAGCCCGGGAAGCTGCCGTGGAACACGGTGGCGAAGAGCTACGAGCTCGAGTACGGCACCGATCGGCTCGAGGCGCATGCCGACGCCGTGGGCCCTGGCGACCGGGTGGTCATCATCGACGACGTCCTCGCCACCGGAGGGACGGGAGCAGCCACGATCTCCCTCATCCGGGACCTGGGCGCCGAGGTGCTGGGCTTCGGGGTGCTCGTCGAACTGGGGTTTCTCGGCGGGCGCGCGCGCATCACGGTGCCGTTCGAGGCGGTGATTCGTGTCGATTGAGGCCGGCTCGCGGCCGGAGGACGCGGTCATCTCCGAGCTGGGTCCCGTGCTGGATCGGTTCCGGCGCCATCACCCCCACGAGTCGGACACCCTCATCCACCGGGCGTACGACATCGCCGCCGCGGCACACGAGGGGCAGTTCCGCAAGACCGGCGAGCCGTACATCACTCATCCCCTGGCGGTGGCGTCGATGCTGGCGGACTACGGATTGGATGCGGAAACCGTGGCCGCGGCGATCCTCCACGACACGGTGGAGGACACCCGCATCACGCTCGTCGACGTGGAGCGAGAGTTTGGCGCCACCGTTGCGTATCTGATCGATGGGGTCACGAAGCTCGATCGGGTGCGGTACTCGAGCCGGGAGGACCAGCAAGCGGCGACGATCCGCAAGATGGTCATCGCCATGGCGCGCGACGTGCGCGTCCTGCTCATCAAACTCGCCGATCGCCTGCACAACGTCCGCACCATCTTCCCCCTTTCCCCGGAGAAGCAGCAGCGCATCGCCGCCGAGACCCTCGAGGTCTACGCGCCGCTTGCCCACCGGCTCGGTGTCCAGGAGATCAAGCACGAGATGGAGGACCGCTGCTTCGCCATTCTCCATCCCCGTCGCTACGCCGAGATCGTGGAGCTCATGCGGGCGCGCGCTCCGGAGCGGGACGCCTTTCTCCGCTCGGTCATCACGGGAGTGGAGCAGATGCTCGTGGATGCCGGGATCACCGCCGAAGTCACGGGGCGCCCCAAGCACATCTACTCCATCTATCGCAAGATGGTCGATGGCGGGCGCACCTTCGACGAGATCCATGACCTCCTCGGCATCCGCATCATCACGAAGGAGGTCGCCGATTGCTACGCAGCCCTCGGCATCATCCACACCACCTGGCCTCCGGTGCAGGGGAGGTTCAAGGACTACATCGCGATGCCCAAGTTCAATCTGTACCAGAGCCTGCACACGACGGTGCTCGGTCCCGATCGCAAGCCGCTCGAGGTGCAGATACGCACCAAGGAGATGCACGACCGTGCCGAACAGGGCATTGCGGCGCACTGGAGGTACAAGGAGGGCGGAACGACCGCCGAGGATCTCACGATGCCGGGGGATCTCGCCGATGGAGCCGATGACTACGAGTCACCGGCCGAGTTCCTCGCCGGCCTCAAGCTCGACCTCTACGACGACGAGGTCTTTGCCCTCACGCCGAACGGCCACGTGAAGGTGTTGCCGCGGGGGGCCACCCCGATCGACTTCGCCTACGCCGTGCACACCGAGGTGGGGCACCGCTGCACCGGGGCGCGGGTCAACGGCCGCCTCGTGCCACTGTCGACCCGTCTCGAGTCGGGTGACATCGTCGAGGTGATCACCTCGAAGTCCGACGCCCCGTCGCGCGACTGGCTGTCGTTCGTCCGTACCTCGCGTGCCGCCGCCAAGATCCGGCATTGGTTCACCCAGGAGCGGCGGGAGCAGTCGCTCGTCGACGGCCGGGAGGAGATCGCCAAACTGCTGCGCCGCGAGGGTCTCGGCCTGGGCGCCGCCAAGCGCGACGAGTTGCTCGCCGAGGTGGCCGACTCGCTCGGGTTCCGCGACATCGAGTCGATGTTCGTCGGCATCGGGGACGGGAACACGAATCCGCAGACGGTGGTGCACCGCCTCGTGCGCCTCGTCCACCCCGAGGCGGAGCGCCAGGAGGACGAGGAGCCATCGCCTTCCGCCTTCCCGGTGCGCGGCAGCCCCTCGGGTGGGATCGTGGTGGAGGGCATGGACGACATGCTGGTGCGGATCGCCCATTGCTGCACCCCCCTTCCGGGAGATGCCATCGTGGGGTACGTGACCGTCGGCCGGGGGGTGTCGATCCATCGCGCCGACTGCACGAACGTCGAATCGCTCGTCGATCGATCGGAACGCATGATCGAGGTGAGCTGGTCTGCCGAGCACGCCGGCACCTTCCGTGCCGCCGTCCAGGCAGAGGCCCTCGATCGGCCCCGGTTGCTGCGCGACGTCACCGTGGCCCTTTCGGATCTCGGCGCCAACATCGTCTCGTCGTCGACGGTGACGAGCCGGGATCGCGTGGCCGTGCTGAAGTTCGAGATCGAGTTGTCCGACATCGCCACCCTCGACCGTGCCATTGAGGAGATGCGGGGGGTCGAGGGGGTCTACGACGCCTACCGGCTGCTCCCCGGCGGGGGTGAGAGGGACTAGTCCCCGGGCGGATCATGACTTTGATCAGTCGGACCGGGGTGTGAGCGCGGCGGTACCTCAACTCGGCAGTGGCGGCTGCCGACAAACTCTGCATGAGGCATTGGCGGCGGCTTCGGCGCGACGATCGCGGGTTCACCGTGGTGGAACTCCTCGCCGGGCTCATGTTGAGCGCGTTGTGTTTCGTGATGTTCACCGCGGTGCTCGGGGGTGCCCTGCGGTCCTCGCGGGACAGCCGCATGCAGGAGGCGGCCACCGTCCTGGCGACGGATCGGATCGAGGCGGCGCGGGCCCTCCGTTGGGAGGAGCTCGCCCTGTACTCGGTGGACACCGCAGCTCCGCATCTCACCGGCAGTGGCACGGCCCTGGCCGGGGCGCCCTTCGGGATCGCCGCCGACGAGCCGCTCGTGGTATGTCCCACCGGGGTGGTGGCAGCACGGGCGAGCGCGCAGACGGCCGGCACATCCTTCGCCACCTGGACCTATGTCACCGACGTGTCCTCGGGCGTGCGGCGGGTGGTCGTCTTCGTCGAGTGGAACCTCGAGGGAGCGGTACGGAGCTATGAGGCGTCAACGACCATCTCTCGGGTTGCGGCCGCGGGTGATCGTGTCGGCACGGGTTTCTTCCCCAATGCCGCGGTGATCGCCATGGACGATGTGACCATGAGCGGTGGTGCCTTCACCGCGTCATCGAGCGCCGGCCAGCACACCGCGTCTGCCCTGGCGAACGGCGACTTCAAGGACGGCACAGCCCGGGTCGACGGCGACATCCGGGTGGGGGGTACGGCGACGGCGACGGCCGCGAACGTGGCGGGGATCATCGAGCAGAACGCCGGAGTGGTGGTGTCGATGCCGCCCGCCACGGACGTCGAAGCGTGGAGGGCCGAGCTCCGATCGTCGGCCCAAGCCGGTGCGGTGTACTCCGGAACGGTTCGTTTCAGCAACCAGACGATCACGGCACCGATCTACGTGAACGGAACCATCGAGTTCGAGGGCGCGGTCACCATCAACGGGGCGGGGCCGGTGTACGCCACGAACGCGATCAAGGTGCGTGGGGCGGTCGTCACCTCGCAGGCCAGCCCGCTGGTAGCCGACACCCTCATCGAGTTCTCCGGAGGGGGCCAGTACCGGGTCGAGCAGTTCACCGAAGGCGGATTGGTCTCGTTCGGAACCACCGCTCAGTCCCTCAAGCTGAGTGGGGGGAGCGCGGGCACCGTTCAGGGAGTGGCCTTTGCTCCCTACGGCGGCATCGTCCTGAGCGGCACGTCATCGTGGATCGGCTCGCTCATCGCCGGCGGACCGAACGGGACCGGCGATGTGCTCTTCTCGGGTGGATCCTCGGTGCTGTACCCGTCGGGCCTGACGACGTCAGCCATGGTGAACCGGTTCTTCGTGCCGTCCGTGGAGTCGTCATGCGGGTGAACAGGATGTCCCGGATGCGACCGGATGAGCGGGGCGCCTCCCTCGTCGAATTGGGGGTGGTCATGATGGGGATCGCGATCCTCGGCGCCTTGATGACCACCTGGTTCTCGAGCGTGACCCGGACGGATCGGCTCCACCAGCGCGATGACGTGTCATCCTCGGAGATTCGTGATCTCGAGAACCTGATCGGGCGCGACATCAGACGGGCCATCGAGGTCACGGTGGCCCAGCCGGACAGCTTCACGATCTGGCTCGATGACAATCGTGACGGCGTCGTGGGAACTGCGGAGCTCGTCACGTGGCGCGTGGTGGACGGGATGCTGGAGCGTTCCGCAGGCGGCATCACCGAGCACCCGGCAACCGATCTGGCGCTGCCCGGCACCACCTTCTTCTATGACGCCGCCGAGCCGAGCGCGGTGACCGCGGTCACGCTGGAGTTTGCCGTCGTCGTCGGGGGTACCGAGCGGCGGGTTCGATCTCAGATCACACTGCGGAACCTGTGGGGGTGATGGAATGACACGAGCACTGCACACCGAAGAGCGCGGGGCAGCCCTGGTGATGGTCATGTTCCTCGGTATGGCGCTGGTGACGGTGGCCACCGCGCTCACCGTTCGCGCCGCGCGTCAGGTGGTCCAGGTGGCCCTCGAGGCGGACCACGAGCAGGCGCTCCATGTGGCCGAGTCCGGGCTCGATGAGGGGCTGCTCGCACTCCAGATGGATCCGAGCTTCACCACCGGTGAGGTCGCTCCGGGCTTCGCGACGCGGACCGATGAACGAGCGTGGGTGCTGGCTCTCGCCGAGGCGGTGACGGGAACGCGGCTTTCGGTGGCGCCCCAGGGCGAGTATGTCGTGATCCGGCCGGTGAATGTCTCCGTCGTGTATGCGGTCGGATATGCGCCGAGCCGCGACGCCGCAGAGCGACGCGTCCGGATCGTGCGCGCCGAACTCGGCACCCGGCAGGTGCCCGGAGGCTGGTTTGCCACCTATGCCATGCTGTCGGGTGGCGACCTCGGGCTCAATGGCAATCCGGCGGTCACGTCGGGCCGCAAGGTCGGCATCCATGCCAACGGATTCCTCGAGGCCTCGGGCTCGGTCTCCGTTGCCGGGTGTGTCTCCGCTTCAGGAGGGGCGAGGATCTCCGGATCGGTCGTCGATGGTGCCGAATGTGCCGCCCCCGGCAACCAGAGTCCCGTCGAGATACCGGTCGTGGCTCCGCGGTCGTTGTGGGACCGAAGCCAGTTCGACATGTGTCCCGATGGGAAGGTCAGGGCCGGGCCGGCTCATCCCTCGATGGGGCGAACCGCGGCGAATCGCCCATGCACCGGGTCGGTGATCGGAGATGCCTCGACGACCCTGCTCGGGTGGAAGTTCCTCGGATGCTGTGACGCCAAGGACGGCGCCAGATGGGCCTACGACAGCGACCTCCCCGTGGATGGAGTCTTCTACTTCTTCGAGGGCTCGGCCGTGGTTGCCAAGAACCCTGGCTCGTCCATCGATCCATGGCAGGTGACGATGATCGCGGAGGCTCGCGGGGACTGCACCGCCGCCGTCGGCGGCGATGTGTCGATCTCGGGGAGCCCCACGATCGTCCCCCATGTCGGGGGGAGCAATCTCGTCGTGGCGGCCGGCAAGGATCTCAACCTGAGCGGCGGCATGCACGCCTCGGGCATCTTCGCTGCCCACCAGCAGGTGAGTGTTTCGGGCAACCCGTCGCTCACCGAGGCGTCGCTCCTTGCCGAGGAGGCGTGCGACTCCGCGACGACCAGCTCGATCCATGTCTCCTTTGTCAGCGGCAATCCAACCGTGAGCAACTCGGGCGAGTTGTCCACACCGTTCGTCGGAACCCGGACCGTCGAGGTCATGGTGGGGTGGGACGAGCTCTAGGGCTGCCGTGCGGAGACGCCGGATGGCGGCGGACGGGGCCACCGCAGATGCCGGCGATTCCGGGCGCGTGTCCCTGACCTAGCCTCCGGCCGTGCTCCTCGACGGCGCCGGCCTGTGGCTTGCGGATACCAACACCTGGGTGTTCGCCGCCCATCAGGGCTCTGCGGCCGTCGTCGTCGATGCCCCTCCTGACGCCGCCGGGGTCGCCGAGCTCCTCGACCGCCACGACCTCGCTCCGGTGGCCCTCCTCGCCACCCACGGCCATGCCGATCACATCGGGGGGGCGGGAGCGGTCTCTCAGCGGTATGCGCTCACGGCATACCTCCATCCCGATGATGACTGGCTCGCCCTGGATCCCGCGGCGCAGTTGCGCCTGCTGTGGGGGATGGTGCCGCCGGGGGACTTCGCCGCCCCGCAGCGGTGGGAGCGGCTGTGGCACGGTCAGGTGCTCGACCTCGCCGGCTTCGCCATCTCGGTGATCCACACCCCCGGCCATACCCCGGGGCACTGCTGCTTCCACGTCGCCGCCGAGGGCGTGCTCTTCAGTGGGGACCAACTGTTCGCCGGATCCATCGGCCGCACGGATCTTCCCGGTGGCGATTTCGATGCGCTCATGCGCAGCATGGGGGAGCGGGTGCTCACGCTGCCCCCGGCCACCGCGGTGCTGCCCGGCCACGGTCCGGCCACTACCCTGGCCCGGGAGCTCGAGACCAACCCGTTCCTCGAGACCTTTCGCACGTGATCCCTCGGCTCAAGGGCACCGACGACATCCTGCCTCCGGAATCTGCCCGGTGGCGGAGGCTGCTGCGCGGCTTCGACGACCTCGCGGCGCGCTACGGGTACGACCTCGTGCTCATGCCGGTGCTCGAGGCCACGGAGCTCTTCGCCCGCGGTGTCGGCGCGGACACCGAGGTCGTCCAGAAGCAGATGTACACCTTCGAGGACCGCGGGGGGCGCTCGGTGACCCTCCGGCCCGAGTTCACCGCCGGGATCGTGCGCGCCTATGTCGAGGCCGGCGGCACCGGGGTGATGAAGGTGGCCGCGTCCGGACCGCAGTTCCGCTACGAGCAGCCGCAGAAGGGCCGCCGCCGGCAGTTCCACCAGGTCGACCTGGAGTATCTCGGAGAGCCCGGTCCCCGCGCCGACATCGAGGTCATCGAGATGTCGCATCGGCTGCTCGCCGAGGCCGGGGTCCCCGGCATCACCGTGCACCTCAACTCGATCGGTGACGCCTCGGATCGCGCCACCTACCGCGATCTCCTGCGCGACTTCCTCCATGGTGTCGCCAACGAGCTTTCGCCGGATTCGCGGCGGCGCATGGATGACAACCCGCTGCGAGTGCTCGATTCCAAGGTGGACAAAGACGTCGTGGCGGCGGCTCCCGTTCCGCTCGATCATCTCGGTGCCGAGACCGCGGCGCACTTCGCCGCGGTCCGCTCCGGGCTGGATGCGGCGGGCATCGGCTACGAGATCGCTCCCCGGCTGGTACGGGGCCTGGACTACTACAACCGGACCGTGTTCGAGGTGTTCTCCCCGGCCTTCGAGGCCGCGCAGTCGTCGCTCGGCGGCGGAGGGCGCTACGACCCGCTCGGCGAACTCATCGGGAGCCGTCTCCCGGTGCCGGGAGTCGGGGTGGCGATGGGTTGTGACCGCATCGTGGCCGCCATGCCCGATCTCGAATCGCCCCGGCTCGACGTCTTCGTCGCCGTCGCCGGCGCGGCACGCGAGGATGTCGCCTCGAGTTGGGTGCGGCGACTGCGGGCCGAGGGCCTGCGAGTGGACTGGGCGGGCGGCGATCGGTCGTTGAAGTCGCAATTCAAGGCGGCAGACCGCAGTGGTGCTGCCGCCGTCGCCGTCATCGGTGACGAGTGGGAGCGTGGCGAGGTGCGGGTGAAGTCGATGGCTACAGGCGAGGAAGTGACGATGGACATCGAGGAGGCCGTGGCGTGGCTGCACCGTTGAGGACGGCGCGAGCCGGGGAGTTGCGCGAGTCCGACGCCGGACGCGAGGTCCGGTTGGCCGGCTGGGTGGCCACGATCCGCGACCACGGCGGCGTGCTGTTCGTCGACCTCCGTGACGCTTCGGGAATCGTGCAGGTGGTGGTGGACCCGGTGCTGAACCCGGCCGCCGCCGAGCTGGGCAGGGAACTGCGCGACGAGTTCTGCATCGCCGTGGGTGGTCTCGTACGACAGCGGCCGCCGGGCACGGTGAACCCGGAACTCCCCAGTGGCGCGGTCGAGGTCGCCGCGGCCGAGGTGATGGTGCTGTCGCCGTCGGATCCGCTGCCGTTCCGCATCGACGACCGTGCGGACGTCGACGAGAACCGCCGCCTCGAGTACCGCTATCTCGACCTGCGCCGTCCCCGCATGGCCGCCAATCTCGTGGCACGCTCGAAGGCGATCGGGGCGATGCGGACGACGATGCTCGCCCAGGGCTTCTTGGAGGTGGACACGCCGACTCTGGTGAAGTCCACACCCGAAGGTGCCCGCGATGTCCTGGTGCCGAGCCGGCTCCGCCAGGGCTCGTTCTACGCCCTGCCGCAGTCGCCGCAGCTCTTCAAGCAGCTGCTCATGGTCGGGGGTGTGGAGCGCTACTACCAGATCGCTCGGTGCTACCGCGACGAGGATTTTCGGTCGGATCGTCAGATCGAGTTCACCCAGTTGGACATCGAAGGCTCGTTCTGGGATCGCGAGGGGGTGTTCGCCGCACTCGAGCCGGTGATCGTGGCCGTCACCCGGGAGCTGCGCGGTGTGGAACTGACGACGCCCTTCCCCCGGATGACCCACGCCGAGGCGATGCGGCGCTTTGGCACGGACAAGCCCGACCTGCGCTTCGGCATGGAGATCGTCGACCTGGGCGAGGCCTTCGCCGGCACCGGATTCCAGATGTTCGCCGGGGCCCTCGCTTCCGGGGGGATCGTCGCCGGCATCAATGCCGGAGCCCGCGAGGTGTCGCGGTCGGTACTCGACGGGTTCGTCGAGCGCGCCAAGGGCCTCGGGGCCAAGGGCCTCGTCTGGATGGTGGTCGAGGCCGACGGATCGGTGCGTTCGCCGGTCGCCAAGCACCTCACCCCCGAGGAGTTGGCGGCGGTGACGCGGGCGCTCGGCGCCGGGCGGGGCGATCTGCTGCTCGTGGTGGCGGATCGGCCGAAGGTGACCCGGACGGTCCTCGGGGCCCTGCGGATCGACCTGGGGCGCCCCACCGGCCATGATCGCCTGGAGTTCCTCTGGGTGATCGACTTCCCGGTGTTCTCGGTGGGCGAAGACGGCAGCCTCGCTCCGGAACACCACCCGTTCACGGCCCCGTACCGAGTGGAGGAGATGCGCGACGACCCCGAGCACGCCCTGTCTCGCGCCTATGACCTCGTCGTCAACGGGGTCGAGCTGGGTTCGGGAAGCGAGCGGATCCACGATCCCCGGGTGCAGCGCGAGGTCTTCTCGGTGCTCGGCATCTCCGACCGGGAGGCCGAGTCGCGCTTCGGCTGGTTCATGCGGGCGCTGCGCTATGGCACCCCGCCTCACGCCGGCTTCGCCGTCGGCCTCGATCGATTCGTCATGGTGCTGCAGAACGAGCCGAACATTCGTGAGGTCATGCCGTTTCCCAAGACCCAGACCGGCTACGACCCCATGACCGACTCGCCGAGTCTCGTCGACGAGTTCCAGCTCCAGGAGCTCGGCATCGACCTCCGCCCCGACGTGCGCGAGTCCCTGGCGGGGGAGCCGACCCCAACCTGATGGACGACCTGTTCTCCGGAGAGCGCGCAGCCCATCGCCGGTCCGCCGAACCACTCGCCGCCCGCCTGCGCCCTCGCACCCTCGATGAGGTCGTGGGCCAGCGCCACCTCCTCGCTCCGGGAGCGGCCTTTGGGGAGATGGTGCGAGCCGGCCGGCCCGTGTCGATGATCCTGTGGGGGCCGCCCGGGACCGGCAAGACCACCCTGGCCGGTCTGGTGGCCTCGGCGAGCCAGGCGGCCTTTGCATCGCTCTCGGCCACGAGTGCCGGGGTGAAGGACGTGCGCGACGTCCTCGCCGCGGCAACCCAACGGCTGGAGCAGGACGAGCGTCGCACCGTCCTCTTCCTCGACGAGATCCACCGGTTCTCGAAGGCGCAGCAGGATGCCCTGCTCCCCGGAGTCGAAACCGGGATCGTGATCCTGGTGGGCGCCACCACCGAGAATCCCTTCTTCGAGGTGAACTCTCCGCTCATCTCGCGCAGCACCCTGTTCCGGCTCGAGTCGCTTCTGCCCGCAGAGGTCGAGGCGCTCGTGGATCGCGCCTTTGCCGACGAGCGAGGAATCGGTGAGCCGCCCGGCATCACCCCCGAGGCGCGCGCCCTGCTGGGAGAGCGCTCGGGTGGCGACGCCCGTCTCGCGCTGAACGCCCTCGAAGTCGCCGCGCTCATCGCCGCCGGTCGCGGATCGGACGTGGTCGACGTCCCCGCGGTCGAGGAAGCGCTGCAGCGCCGCATCATCCGCTACGACCGGGCAGGTGACCAGCACTTCGACGTGATCTCGGCGTTCATCAAGAGCGTGCGGGGATCGGATCCCGATGCCGCCGCCTACTGGCTCCAGGTGATGCTCGCCGCCGGTGAGGACCCCGAGTTCATCGCCCGACGCCTCGTGATCCTCGCCTCCGAGGACGTCGGGCTCGGCGACAGCCGGGGTCTCCAGGTGGCGGTGGCGGCCTCGCAGGCCCTCCAGTTCGTCGGGCTCCCCGAGGCCGGGTACGCCCTCTACCACGCCACCCTCTATCTGGCCACGGCGCCGAAGTCGAACACCATAGGGCGCACCATGGCGGCAGCCTCGGCCGCGGTGGCCGAGACTCCGGCTGCGGTCGTGCCTCCCCACCTGCGCTCCACGGGCTACCGCGGCGCCGAGAAGCTCGGCCACGGAGTGGGATACGTGTATCCCCACGATCATCCCGACGGCATCGCGCCGCAGCAGTACCTTCCGGACGCCGCCCGAGACCGGGTGCTCTTCCGTCCGGGCACCACCGGTGCCGAAGCGGCTCTCGCCGAGCGTCTCGCCGAGATCGATCGCCGGATGGGTCGCCGGCGCTGATCGGGGGGCGGTGAGTCCCGACTCCGGTACTCTCCGCTCGATGTCGAGCCATCCCATCGGCGGCGCCGAGATCCGCAAGGCCTACCTCGAGTTCTTCGCGGCGCGTGCCCATACCGTCGTGCCGTCGGCGTCGCTGATCCCCGTGGACCCGACCCTGCTGCTCACCGTGGCGGGGATGGTGCCCTTCAAGCCCTACCTCCTCGGCGACGAGCCCGCCCCGTACCCGCGGGCCACGACGTCGCAGAAGTGCATCCGCACCGTGGACATCGACATCGTCGGCACCACGGCGCGGCACCTCTCGTTCTTCGAGATGCTGGGGAACTTCTCCTTCGGCGACTACTTCAAGGAACGGGCGATTCCCTGGGCATACGAGTTCTCCACCGAGGTCCTCGGCTTCGACCCCGAACGACTGTGGTTCACCGTGCACCACAGCGACGATGACGCGGCGGAGATCTGGATCGACAAGGTGGGTGTGCCGGCCAACCGGGTGCAGCGGCGCGACCGGGACAACTTCTGGCAGATGGGGGTGGCGGGCCCGGCGGGTCCCTGCTCCGAGCTCTTCTACGACCGCGGACCGGAGTTCGGGGTCGACGGCGGACCCGTGGCCGACGAAGAGCGGTTCATGGAGTTCTGGAACCTGGTCTTCATGCAGTACGTGCAGGACGTCCCCTATCACGTCGTGGGCGATCTTCCGGCCAAGTCGATCGACACCGGGTCGGGGTTGGAGCGGGTGGCGGTGCTCACCCAGGGCGTCGACAACGTGTTCGCCACCGATCTCCTGCACCCCGTGCTCGCCGCGGGTGAGGCGGCCACCGGGGTGGCGTTCGGCACGTCCGCGGCAGGTGACGTCAGCCTCCGCATCCTCGCCGACCACGGCCGGGCGCTGACATTCCTCATCGCCGATGGCGTGGTGCCTTCGAACGAAGGCCGCGGCTACATCCTGCGGCGACTGCTGCGCCGGGCGGTGCGACATGCCTGGCAGCTCGGCGCGGAGCGCCCGGTGACGCCGTACCTGGTGGATGCCACCATCGAGGTGATGTCGCCCGGCTATCCCGCGCTGCGGTCGGGCCGCGATGGCATCGTCGAGATGGCCGAGCGCGAGGAGCTGCGATTCCGCCGCACCCTCGAATCCGGGCACACCCTGCTCGCCTCGGAACTCGAGGGCATGGACGCCGGCGGTGTCCTCGCCGGCCCGACCGCGTTCAAGCTGCACGATACCTTCGGGTTTCCGGTGGAGTTGACCGAAGAGATCGCCGCCGAGCGCGGGTTGACCGTCGATCGGGACGGCTTCGATGCCGAGATGGCAGCACAACGCGAGCGAGGGCGAGCGGCTCGTGCCAAGCCCGGCGCAGCCGAGGGCTCGCCGTTGTATCGGTCGATCCTCGACGCCCACGGTGCCACCCCGTTCCTCGGCTACGAGCAACTCGATCTCGACGCCGAAGTGCTCGCCATCATCCGCGACGGGGAGCTCGTGCGCGAGGCTCCTGCGGGAGCGGAGGTCGAGGTGTTCTTCGCCGGAACCACGTTCTATGGGGAGTCCGGTGGTCAGATCGGCGATACCGGGAGCGCGACGACGGAGACCGGGACCGTCCGCATCACGGATACCCAGTTGCCGGTGGCCGGTCTCCACGGCCACAAGGGCTCCATCGAATCCGGGAAGATCGCCGTCGGCCAGCGGGCGATGCTGTCGGTCGACGCCGGTCGTCGGGAACGCATTCGCAAGAGCCACACCGGGACCCACATCCTCCATTCGGCGTTGCGCGAGATCGTGGGATCGCATGTGCAACAGGCGGGCTCGCTCGTCGAGGCGGGAAGGCTGCGGTTCGACTTCTCCCACTTCAGTGCGCTCGACGACGATCAACTGCTCGCGGTAGAGCATCTCGCCAACGAGCGGGTGATCGCCAACTCGGCCGTGCGGGCCTACCAGGTGGCGCGAGCCGAAGCGGAGGAGATGGGCGCCCTCGCCTTCTTCGGCGACAAGTACGGGGAGCAGGTCCGCATCGTGGAGGCGGGCTCCTACTCGCGGGAGCTCTGCGGAGGAACCCATGTCCCCACGACGGGTCAGATCGGCCCGCTCATCGTGGTGGCCGAATCCTCGATCGGATCGAACCTGCGCCGCATCGAGGCGTTCACCGGATCCTCGGGCTACGAGTACCTCACCGGGCTGCGGCGGCAGCTGGAGACGGCCGCCGGAGTGTTGCGGGTCCGACCCGACGAAGTGGGCAGCGCCGCGGCGACCCTCGTCGCCCGCACCCGCGCCCAGGAGGAGCGCATCGAGGCCTTCGAGGAGCAGAGTCGCTCCCGGCTCGCCGCCGACATCGCCGCGGGTGCGGAGACCGTGGGCCGCGGCCGGCTCGTGGTGGCCGAAGCCGCCGGGTTCAATCCCGAGGCACTGCGCCTGCTGGCCATGCAGGTGCGCGATCGCCTGGGAACCGGCATTGCGATCCTCGGGTCGCTGCGCGACTCCAAGGCGGGCCTCGTGGCGGTGGTCACCGCCGATCTCGTCGCCGACGGTGTCTCCGCGGCGGCAGTGGTCGGTCCGGCTGCCCGGGTGGTGGGTGGTGGTGCCAGCCGCGACACGGCATTGTCGCAGGCCGGCGGTCCGCACGGTGATCGCCTCGGCGACGCCCTCGCCGAGGCCCGGCGCGCCGCTGCGGCCGCGCTCGGCGGCTGACCGTGGGACGCGTGGTCGCCCTCGACCACGGCACGAGCCGCATCGGAGTCGCCGTGAGCGACCCCCTCGGACTGACCGCCCAGCCTTTCGGGATGATTCCGGTGGGACCGGGGCTCTTCGAGGAGCTGCGGAGCGTGCTCGACCAGTGGGAGGTGGACGTGATCGTCGTCGGGCTCCCCATCGGTCTGGACGGCAGGGAGGGTGCCGCCGCCCAGGCGGCGCGACGGTTTGCCGGGGAGGTATCGGCCGCCACCGGGCACCGCACCATCCTCTACGACGAGCGGTTCAGTACCGTGGTCGCCGAGCGAGCCATGATCGAAGGTGGAGCCCGGCGAGACCGACGGCGGCGCGGACGCGATGCCGTGGCGGCAGCGGTGTTCCTGCAGGGCTATCTGGATGGAGGGCGATGAGCCTCGAACTGGAGCGATATCGACGACAGCGCCCCCCGTCGCCGGGCCGATCCCGCCTCACGCGTTTTCTCATCGGCTTCGGCATCAGCGCAGGGTTGCTCCTCGCCGCCTACGTCGGGGTGAAGTGGCTGGCCGCCGAAGTGAGCGACATCATCGCCAGCCCGCCGGAGACGACCATCGTCGCCGGGATTCCGGTGGAGTTCGTCGTCGCCCCGGGAGCACCGGCGAGCCAGATCGCCCAGGACCTCGCCGCAGCCGGGGTGGTGTCGTCCGCGGCGGCATTCGACCGGGTGGTGCGGGATGAGCGTGCCAGTGATCGCCTCCAGGCCGGGTCGTACGACCTCGAGACCGGGATGGATCCCGAGGCCGTCCTGGCCATCCTCATCGAGGGCCCACCCTCCGAGAGCTACCTCCTCACCATCGTCGAAGGTCTCACCGCGGGTCAGATGCTCGAGTCGATCGCACGCCAGACCGGCATCTCGTTCGAGGATCTCACCACCCCTTTGCTCGACGGCACCGTGGTGAGCGGCCTGCTCCCCGGCGAGCCGGACGGACTCCAGGACTGGGAGGGTCTGCTCTTCCCCGACACCTACGAGTTCCATGTCGACGCCACCGGCGCCGACATCGTCGCACTCCTGGCGTCGACGGCCGAGGCCCGGGTGGCCGACATCGACTGGTCTGCCCTCGAAACCCGGGGCCTGAGTGCCTACGAGGGGGTCATCATCGCCTCGCTCATCGAACGCGAGGCACTGCTCGACGAGGATCGTCCGCTCGTGGCGAGCGTGATCGTCAACCGACTCGCCCAGGGGATGCACCTCCAGTTCGATTCCACGGTCGTCTACGCCCTGGGAGGCCTGCCCGACGGCGGGCTCACCCTCGACGACCTGGATGTGGATTCGCCGTACAACACGTATCGGTATCCCGGCCTGCCCCCGACGCCCATCGCCGGCGTCGGCGTGGCGTCGCTGCTCGCCGCGGCGCAACCCGCCGAGAGCGACTACCTCTTCTTCATGACCCGGGATGACACCGGGAAGCTCCACTTCACCGCCGATTACGACGAGTTCCTCCGGTGGCAGCAGGAGGGGGCGCCGGTTCCGTGACGGTCCGCCCCGTACGGCTGGCCCTCCTCGGCCACCCCCTGGGCCACAGCCGATCCCCGCGCATCCACCGCGCCGCCCTCGCCGCCTGCGGCATCGCCGGCGAGTACGAGCCCCGCGACGTCGATGCCGGTGGCTTTGCCGCGGCATGCGGCGACATCGCCGCGGGGCGTCTCGACGGTGCCAACGTCACCATGCCGTACAAGCTCGAGGCGCAACGGCGCTGCGACCACCTCGATGCCGACGCGGCGCGAGCCGGGGCGGTGAACACCCTTGCCAGGGGCGATGGGGGCCTGGCGGGCTGGAACACCGATGTGGTGGCGCTCCGGGAGGCGCTGGCGAGCCTGCCGGACCTCCCGGTGCTCGTGCTCGGTGCCGGAGGCGCGGCCGCGGCGGCGCTGGTGGCGGCCGCAGGCCGCCGCCAGATCGTGGTGGCGCGCCGTGTGGAGGCGGCTCGCCGCCTCGCCGACCGGGTGGGCACCGGGGCGACGACAGGGGTGTGGGGTGCGGCGGCAACCGAGGCGGTGGTGGTCAACGCCACCCCGCTCGGCATGCACGGCGAGACGCTCCCCGGAGCGGTCCTGGAGGGGGCAGGGGGGCTCATCGATCTCGCCTACGGCCCCGCCGAGACGCCTGCCATCTCCCTGGCCCGGTCCCAGGGCACCCCGGCGGTCGATGGGGTCTCGATCCTGGTGGCCCAGGCGGCAGCCTCGTTCGCGATCTGGACCGGGCTGGCGGCGCCCCGCGAGGTCATGGAGGCGGCCGCCCGGTCCGGGGAGTCCCTCAAGGCCCCCTGATTCCGTGCCGACACTCCCTTCGTAGCCCGGAACCATGGCAGGGAGCAACGGTGCTGGAACGCGAACACATCGGTTCGGTGTTGGTCGAATCAGGCTTGGTGACCTCGAACGACCTGCAGCGCGCCCGGGAGCGGCAGGCCGAGACGGGTGAGCCGCTGGCGCGGGTGCTGGTGGCCGAAGGAATGGTGGACGAGACCGCACTGGTCAAGGCGCTCGGCCGCCACATCGGCGTCGACTTCATCAGCCTCGCCGACACCACGATCGATCCGGCCGCCGCCGCGCTCATCCCCGAGTCGCTGGCGCGCCGTTACGGGGTGATCCCGGTTCGATTCGAGGACGAGTCGCTCATCGTGGCCATGGTCGATCCCGGCAATGTCCTCGTCGTCGACGACGTCCGGGCGATCACCGGCCGACGGGTCGTGGCCCGCATCGCCACCCGGGCCGACATCGAGGATGCCATCCGCCGTCAGGGGCGCTACGACGACTCGGTGTCGCACCTCGCCGACATGGTTGGGGGTGACGTCCAGGACGAGGATCTGAGCCGGGTGCAGGCGGCGGTCGAGGAAGCCCCGATCGTCAAGCTCGTCAACACCCTCATCAGCCGCGCCGTCAACGAGCGCGCTTCCGACATCCACGTCGAGCCGGGGGAGCGCGATCTCCGCATCCGGTTCCGCATCGATGGCGTGCTCCACGAGATCATGACGACGCCACGGTCGGTGTCGGGAGCCGTGGTCTCGCGCCTCAAGATCATGGCGGATCTCGACATCGCCGAGCGACGAATCCCCCAGGACGGCCGGGTGAGCATCCGTGTGTCGGGGCGGCCGATCGACCTCCGGGTGGCGACGCTTCCCTCGATCTATGGAGAGAAGGTCGTGCTGCGCATCCTCGACAAGGACGATGCGATCCTCGATCTCGCCGACCTCGGGTTCCTGCCGCACTCGCTGGCTCGATTCCAGACCTCGTACTCGAAGCCGTACGGGGCGATCCTCGTGACCGGCCCGACCGGGTCGGGCAAGACGACCACGCTCTACTCGACGCTGCACCTCCTCAACCGTCCGCAGGTGAACATCATCACCGTCGAGGATCCCGTGGAGTATCGCCTTCCGGGCATCACCCAGGTCCAGGTCAATCGCAAGGCAGGCCTGCAGTTCGCCACGGTGCTCAAGGCGATCCTCCGCTCCGACCCCGACGTGGTGCTCGTCGGCGAGGTGCGCGACCCGGAGACCGCAAAGACGGCGATCGAGGCAGCGCTCACCGGACACCTCGTCCTCACCACTTTGCACACCAACGACGCCGCCTCATCGGTGGGGCGCCTGATCGACATGGGGGTCGAGCCCTATCTGGTGTCATCGGCTCTCGACTCGGTGCTGGCCCAACGGCTCGCCCGCAAGCTGTGTGATCGCTGCAAGGAGCCCCGTACCGCCGCGCACGAGGTCGTGCGCCAGATGGGCTATGACCCCGATGAGACCCAGGTCACGCTCTACATGGCGGTGGGCTGCAAGATGTGCTCCGACACCGGCTACCGCGGTCGCCTCGCCATCAACGAAGTGTTGCTGATGAGCGAGGAGGTCCAGCGCATGGCCGTCGAGCGCCGGCCTTCCGATGAGATCAAGCGTCTCTCGGTCGAGCAGGGGATGAAGACGCTTCGCCAGGACGGCATGGAGAAGGTGAAGCTCGGCATGACCACCCTCGAAGAAGTGCTCCGGGTGGTGGTGTGATGTCGCTGACCCAGGCAGGCAACCAGATCGCCCAGCACCTCGTCGACGCCAACCTCGTCAGCATCGACGCCTTCGCCGAGGCGCGGCGCGGCGCCGAGACGGGCGGACCCCCCGTGCCGGTTCAGCTGGTGGCGTCGGGGCGGGTGCGGCGCAGCGACACCCTCCGGGCGATCGCCGATCGCCTCGGCATCGAGTTCTTCGAACCGGGCCCGCGTTTCAAGCTGGCTCCCGAGGCGGTGGGCCGCCTCCCGGCTGCGGTGGCGGCTGCCGAGGTCGCCTTCCCGGTTCGCATCGACGCCGGCCGTCTCGTCATCGCCACCGACGACCCGCTCGATCGTGACCGCCGCACCCGGCTGGAGACGGCGTGCCGGAGTGAGATCGTCCTGGCGCTGGGGGTTCGCGCCCAGCTGCTCCAGCTGATCGAGCAGACCTTTGCCAGGGGCGGGGAGGCACCGACCATGGTGTCGGTCGCCACGGCGCCGGGGACTGCTCCGGGCGGTGGCTCCGACGAGGCCGGATACCACATCAACGAGTTGCTCGAGCACCTGCTCGAGATCGGGGGTTCCGACCTCCACCTCACCGCGGGATCGCCCCCGCAGGTGCGCCTCCACGGCGAACTGCATCCGATCGAGGGCTACGGCCGGCTCCAGCCGGGACCGCTGCGGGCCCTGGTCTACGCCATCCTCTCGAGTCGCCAGCGCGAGCAGCTCGAGGAGCAGCTCGAACTCGATGCCTCGCACCCGCTTCCCGGCAAGGGCCGGTTCCGGGTCAATGTGTTCTTCCAGCGTGGCTCCGTCGGTGCGGTGATGCGAGCCATTCCCAATCGCATTCCCTCCCTCGACGAGTTGGGCATGCCGCCGATCGTGCGCGAGTTCGCCGATCTGCCCCGGGGTCTGGTGCTCGTCACCGGCGCCACCGGGTCGGGGAAGTCCACGACCCTGGCGGCGATGATCGACGAGGTGAACAGCCGCCGCAAGGTACACGTGATGACGGTGGAGGACCCGATCGAGTTCATCCACCACCACAAGACGGCGGTGGTGAACCAGCGCGAGGTCGGGGCGGACACTCCGTCATTCGCCTCGGCACTACGTCACGCGCTCCGCCAGGACCCCGACGTGATCCTCGTGGGCGAGATGCGCGACCTCGAGACCATGTCGACGGCATTGACGGCGGCCGAGACGGGCCACCTCGTGCTCGCCACCCTGCATACCCATGACGCGCCCGGATCGGTGGAGCGGATCATCGACGTGTTCCCCCCGCACCAGCAGCAGCAGGTTCGGGTGCAGCTCGCCGAATCGCTCCAGGGCGTCGTCACCCAGCAACTGCTCCCCACCGTGGACGGGCGGGGCAGGGTGCCGGCGGTCGAGGTCATGGTGGCCATTCCGGCGGTGCGCAACCTGATCCGCGAGGGCAAGGTCCACCAGATCCGCAGCGCCATGCAGTCCGGCGGCCGCCACGGCATGCAGACGATGGATCACTCGCTGGCGCAGCTGGTCAAGTCCGGAAAGGTCGACCTGAAGATCGCCACCGAACGGGCGCAGCATGTCGACGAGTTCATGAATCTCCTGGGAGGTGCGGGACGATGACCACCGCCACGTTCGAATACCGCGCCCGCGACCGCAAGGGCGGCGTCCACGCCGGAGTCATGGAGGGCCAGTCCTCGGCAGCGGTAGCCGTCGCCCTGCGTGACAAGGGGTTCGTCCCGCTGAAGATCGAAGAGAAGCGGAGTTCCGCCCTCGACCGGGAGATCTCCCTCCCCGGGTTCAAGAAGAAGGTGAAGTCCAAGGAGATCTCGATCATCAGCCGCCAGCTGGCGACGATGGTCAACTCGGGCCTCACCCTGATCCGGGCCCTCAACATCCTGGAACAGCAGACGGAGAACCCGCTGCTCGCCGAGATCATCGCCGACGTCCGCACCCGGGTGGAGCAGGGCAGCAGCCTCTCCGCCTCGATGGAGGCCCATCCCAAGGTCTTCAACCATCTCTACGTGTCGATGGTTCGGGCCGGCGAGGTCGGCGGCGCCCTCGATGAGACCCTGATCCGCCTCGCCGACACCCTGGAGTCACAGGTGCGGCTGCGTTCCAAGGTGAAGTCGGCGATGGCATATCCCGTGGTGGTGCTCGGTCTCATCATCCTCATCGTCTCGGGCATGCTGCTCTTCGTCGTCCCCATCTTCCAGGAGATGTACGAGGACCTCGGCGGCGACCTCCCGGTGCCGACGCGGATGCTGATCAACTTCTCCAACCTCATCACCACGTTCTGGTGGCTCGTCCTCGCGCTCATCGTTGGCGGGGTGATCGGATTCCGGCGATGGAAGAGGAGCCCGGAGGGCCGGCGGACCTGGGACCGGCTCAAACTGCGGATGCCGATTCTGGGAAAGGTCGTGCAGAAGGTCGCCATCTCGCGTTTCGCCCGCACCCTTTCGGTGCTGACCCGCACGGGCGTCCCGGTGCTCCAGGCGCTCGACATCGTCGCCACGACCTCCGGCAACAGCCTCGTGGCCGATGCCATCTCCGATGTGCAGTCCTCGGTGAAGCGCGGCGAATCGCTGGCGGCGCCGCTGCACCGTCATGCGGTGTTCCCACCGATGGTGACCCAGATGATGTCCGTGGGGGAGGAGACCGGCGCCATCGACACGATGCTCTCCAAGGTGGCCGACTTCTACGACCAGGAGGTCGACGACACGGTGAGCGCCCTCACCTCGCTCATCGAGCCGCTGCTCATCATCGTGATGGGCGTGGCCGTCGGAGGCATCCTCATCGCCCTGTACCTGCCGATGTTCAACATCGCCAACCTGATTCAGAACTAGCCCGTCGCCCGTCGCCCGCTGCCCTGGCCGGTTCGCCAGGTCCGTCTCGGTGGTGCCGGTCCGACCGGCGCGTTTCACCCGCCCCCTGGCAGCCGGCGTCTCGCTGAAAAGGCCTCAAGCAGCCGACAGCCCCGGACCGATATCTCTCATAGGTCGTCATCCGACGGCCTTTTGAAGACCCAGGAGGTCCTCGGCATGAACAAGATCCGTCACGCGCTGAAGCGGGACGAGGGGTTCACGCTCATCGAGCTCATGGTCGTGGTGATGATCATTGCAGTCCTCATCGCCATCGCCATCCCGTCGTTCCTCGGCTTCCGCAAGTCGGCCCAGGATCGCTCGGCCCAGAGCGAAGTGCGCAACGTCCTCCTCGCCGAGAAGGCGTACTGGCTGGACAACGGCAACTACACCGAGACCGCCGGCGACATCACCGCGTTCGAGCCGAACGCGTTGCTGAACGCCGATCCGGCCCTCGGTGTGGCGGTCGACCTGCGCGATGCCGATTCCGACATCGTGTGCGTCACCAGGACGGCCGCTTCCGGCAACTCGTTCTCCGTGTGGGAGAGCGCGTCGGCCGGCACCTACTACGGGGCGACGAACCTGCAGGCCGCCGACTGCCCGGCAGCGGCTCCCGCCGGTTACACCCAGGGTGGCTGGTAAGTCCCACGGTCCGTCACTTGACTCGATGAATGGGGGGCGGGCAACCGCCCCCCATTCGCGCGCGGTGGGCCGACCCGACCCGGGATCGTGCGCGTGGTGGACGGGGCGAGGTCAGTGACTCGCCGGGTGGCGATCGGTACGCTGCGCGGGACTCTCCGAGGGAGTGCCGTGGATCAGCTCATCATCGGCGGGGCGGCCTTCCTCGGGCTCCTCATCGGCAGCTTCCTCAATGTCGTCGTGCACCGCATCCCGTCGGGACTCGAGGTGGTGCGCACCGCGTCCGCCTGCCCGCGCTGCGGGCACCGCATCCGCCCGGCCGACAACGTGCCGGTGATCTCCTGGCTGGTGCTGCGGGGGCGCTGCCGCGACTGCGCCGAGCCGATCTCGGTACGGTATCCGCTCGTCGAAGCCGGCACCGCGCTGCTCTTCGGTGCGGCGGCGTGGGTGGTCGGGCCGAGTTGGGTGCTCCCCGCCTACCTGTGGTTCGCCGGGGTCACGCTGGCATTGAGCCTCATCGACCTCGACCACCGCCGCATTCCGAATCGGGTGCTCTATCCGGGAACCGCCGTCGGCACAGTGCTCCTCGCTGCGGGGGCGGTCGCCGACGGCGACACGGGTTCGCTGTGGAGGGGGCTCGCCGGCGGCGCCGGGTACTTCGGCTTCTTGCTCTTCATCGCCCTGATCGCCCGCGGGGGATTCGGGTTTGGGGACGTGAAACTCGGCTTCCTCCTCGGAGAGTTTGCCGCCTATCGAGGATGGGGAGCGCTGTTCGTCGGCGGGTTTGCCGCCTTCGTCATCGGTGGGGTGGTGGGCATCGTCCTCATGGCGGCGCGGCGCGCCGGACGGCGCGACCTGATCCCCTTCGGGCCATGGCTGGTGCTGGGGTGCTACCTCGGCATCGCCGTGGGGGAGAGGGTGTTCGACTGGTACCTCGGCTGACCGTGCCAGCCTCCGCCGCGCAGCGCGCGCAGAGTTCGCGCTCCGCGTCAATCCTTGGTGGGGGAAAGACCCTTCGGTACGCTGTTACCCACAGGGGTGTAACTACACCCCTGTGGATGGTCAACAAGCCGAAACGGGCCCCGCGATGCGGAGAGCGAGAACATGGCGATCACGGTAGGCCTCGACATCGGTTCTGATGCGGTGCGTGCTGCCGTCGTCGAGACCTCGAAGTCGGGGGCCGTATTGCGCCGCTTCGCCGAGATGCCCCTTCCGCCGGGTCTCGTCCAGGCCGGCGACATCGTCGACGAGGGGGCGGTCACCGAAGTCGTCGCCGCGCTGTGGAAGCGGCACCGCCTCCCCCGCAAGCGCGTGGTGGTGGGCATCGCCAACCAACGGGTCATCGTCCGGCAGGTGGATGTGCCGCATCTCGAAGAGGATGAACTCGCCGATGCCCTTCCGTTCCAGGTGCAGGATGCGATTCCGATCCCGGTCGAGGAGGCCGTCCTCGACTTCGTACCGCTCGAGGAGTACACCACTCCCGAAGGCGACCTCATGCTTTCGATCCTCGTCATCGCCGCGCAGCGCGAGATGGTCGAAGGGTTGGTGCGCATCGCCACCAACGCGGGCCTGAGCGTCCTGTCCATCGACCTGCAGGCGTTCGGGCTCGTGCGGGCAGCATTCGGCGCCGACCTGCTCATCGGCGGCTCCGGTCCCCAGGCACTGCTGGACATCGGCGCCTCGATGTCCCAGGTGGTCATCGTGCGGGGCGGGATCACGCGGTTCGTCCGCATCCTCCCCACCGGCGGCGAGCACTTCACCGACACGCTGGTCACCGGCATGTCGTTGAGCCGGGAGGACGCCGAAGAGATGAAGCGTCGCGTCGGGGTCGCGCCGCAGGGCACGCCCGAGGGTGACGATGCGTCGGCGCTGGCGCGCCGCATCCTCACACGCACCGCGGATGCCCTCATCGAGGAGATTCGCGGTTCGGTCAACTACTACCTCACCCAGGCGGGCGAGCACACCCTGGAGCGGCTGGTCGTCTCGGGCAATGGCGCCCGCCTTCCCCACCTGGCGAATCGGGTGGCGCGATCGCTCAACACCCGCGTCGAACCGGTCCGGGTGCTCGATCACCTGAGCGTCGGGCGCCTGCAGATGACCGAGACCGAGCTGCTCGCCTACCAGCCCATCCTCCCCGCGGCCGTGGGGCTGGGGCTGTGGGGCTCGTTCGTGGTTCCACCGTCGAATCGGTTCGCCCATGTCGCCTGAGACCCTTCCCCGCGACGAAGGAATCAGGCAATGAGACCCATCAACCTGCTTCCCCCCGAGGTCGCTCGTGAGCGCAGCCGGCGCCGGCGGGTCGGCATCGCCATCTTTGGGGCGTTGGCGTACGTGTTCCTGCTGGGGGTCGGGGTCCTGTACTGGAACGGCCGTGTCGACGCGGCCCACGACGACCTCGATGCCCAGTTGGCGATCAACCAGGCGCTCGAGCGCGATGTGGCGGCGCTCGCCGGTACGGCCGAGGTACGCACCCAGTACGAGGAAAAGGCCACGCTCGTGCGCAGCGCCCTCGCCGTCGATGTCGACTGGGGCATCTTCCTCAACGACCTGGCTCGACTGTTGCCGCCGCGCATCTGGGTGGAGACCTTCAATGGGTCGGTGATTCCCGAGACGGGTCCCGGGATCATCGGGCAGGTCTCGTTCAGCGGCGTCGGATTCGCCTTCCCCGACGTCTCGGCGTGGCTGCGGGCTCTCGACTCGGATCAGTTCTCCGGCATCACCGGACCGTGGGTGAGCACCGTCTCACAGGGAGTCATCGGCGAAGACGACGTGGTCACGTTCTCCTCGACGGCGGTGCTGACCAACGGGGCAGCCACCGATCGTGCCGAATCGCTGATTCCCGAGGTGCCCTGACATGCGCCGGGTGTCGATCTTCGTGGCGCTGGCCGTGCTCCTGGCCACGGTCGCCTGGTGGTTCTTCCTCATCGGGCCCCGCAATGCCACCATCGCCGACCTCGAGGATGAGCGATTCGTGGCGGTGGACACCGAGCAACGGCTGCGAGTCCAGATCCGCCAGCTCCAGGACATCCGCGATCGCGAGGTCGAATACGCTGCGGCGGTAGGTCGTCTCGACGCCCTGATCCCCGATCGGCCGCGTCTCGAGGAATTCATCGAGCAGGTGTACGCCCTCGCCGGGGAGACGGGGGTGGATCTCCAATCACTGTCGCCGTCGGTGCCCGCCGTCGCCACGGAGGGGACCGATCTCCGGCAGATCTCGGTGTCGGCGCAGATCGAGGGCGAGTTCTTCGAGATCCTGGGATTCCTCTTCGGCCTGAGCGACATGGAGCGGCTCGTCCGGGTCGACGGTGTCGCGCTCTCCTCGAGCACCACCGATGATGGAACGACGGTGCTCTCGGCCAGCCTCGAATTGCAGCTCTTCACCCTTGCCGACCTGCTGCCCATCGAGGTGCCCGCCGATGAGGGAACCGGCGGAGGGTCGACCGACACCACAGCGCCCACGAGCATCCCCGAGGCGACGCCATGATCGGGATGAAGCGAACCGCGGTGTCGATCTTCGTGTCGATCATCCTCGTCGGGACCGCGGTCGCCTCCGTATGGCTCATGGCTTCGGCCGGCGTCTTCACGGGAGGTGGAGCCGGGCTTCCCGGTGCTCCCGCCGCTGCCGTCACCATCGCCCCGGCACCGGTGGGGTCGGTCTCGGTGGCGCCCGGGTACCAGGTAGCCCAGCCACGGGATCCGTTCGAACCGCTCATCACCGCCCCGCCGGGTGGTGATGGAGGCGAGACCACCACGACGGCGGCAGGGGGGTCGACGACCACGGCAGCCGGCGGGACGACCACGACCGTGGCCGGCGGTACGACGACGACCCGGGCCGGCACCACCACGACCACCACCCAGGGGGATGGACCCGATGGGATCAGGGTGAAGCTCCTGGAAGTGCGCAATGAGGCGTCGGGGCGAGTGGCCGTGGTCGAGGTCGATGGAATCGCCTATACGGTGAGGGTTGGCGACACGTTCGCCACCACCTTCAAGGTGGTCAGCCTGACCAACAACGGCGGGGTGTTCACCTACGGCGACAGCGCCTTTTCGCTCGCCGTGGGACAGAGCATCCTCAAATAGGCACCCAGGGCACCAGAACCCGCCGAACCGTTCCCTGAGTCCGGCACCCGGTACCCAAGGCCGACGATCTGGCATCCGGCATCTGGCATCATCCCTGCATGCTTCGCTTTCTCACCGCCGGTGAGTCGCACGGCCCGGCACTGGTGACCATCGTCGAAGGCCTGCCGGCCGGCATCGAGGTCGGCGTGGCCGGGATCGCCGCCGAACTGGCGAGACGCCGCCTCGGCCATGGTCGGGGCCGGCGCATGGACATCGAGGAGGACCGGGTGGAGATCCTCGGTGGGGTCCGTTTCGGGAAGACGTTGGGCTCGCCGGTGGCCGTGATGGTGCACAACACCGAGTGGCCCCGGTGGCGCAGCGAGATGGCGGTCGAACCGGGTGCCAGCGAACGCCCCCTGCGCTCGCCACGCCCGGGTCACGCCGATCTCCCCGGCATGCTCAAGTACGACACCCGCGACGCCCGTGACATCCTCGAGCGGGCGTCGGCGCGCGAGACGGCCGCTCGAACGGTCGCCGGGCACCTCGCCAAGCAGGTGCTCGGGGAGGTGGGGGTGACCGTGATCAGCCACGTCGTCGCCATCGGCGATGTCGCAGCCAGGGGGGTTCGCCCGGGTCCTGCCGACATGGCGGCGGTCGACGCCTCGCCGGTGCGAACCTTCGACGGCGATGCCGAGGCGCGGATGATCGCCGCCATCGATGCCGCCCACGACGCTCGCGACACCGTCGGCGGCGTCGTCGAGGTGCTCGCCTATGGCGTGCCTGCGGGGGTGGGAAGCCATGTGCAGTGGGATCGGCGCCTCGACGCCGCCCTGGCGGCCGCGGTCATGTCGATTCCGGCGATCAAGGCTGTGGAGTTCGGTGATGGATGGGCAGGAGCCGCGGTGCTCGGATCGCGGGCGCATGACGAGATCGACTTCGGCCCGAATGGGTTCACCCGGCGGACGCAGCGGTCCGGGGGCATCGAGGGCGGCATCTCGACGGGAGAGACGCTGCGCCTTCGCGCCGCGATGAAGCCGCTGTCGACGCTCATGCGTCCGCTGGCCACCGTCGATGTCGTCACCAAGGAGCCCGCGGTGGCCTTTCGCGAGCGCTCGGACGTCTGCGCCGTCCCCGCCACGGGAGTGGTGGCCGAGGAGATGGTCGCCTGGGTGCTCGCCGCGGAGATGATGCGGCTCTACGGAGGGGACACGATCGCCGCGGTGCGACTCGCCGACGCCGCCCATCGCTCCCGCCTCGCCGCATTCTGAATGGGAACGCTCTGGCTCATCGGGATGATGGGGAGTGGCAAGACCACCGTGGCGGCACTCGTGGGTGAACGACTGCGGCGGCCGGTCGTCGACACCGATGCCGTGGTGGCGGAGCAGTCGGGCCGGTCGGTGGCGGCGTGGCTCGTCGAGGATGCCGCCGGGTTTCGAGCCGCCGAGCGCCACGCCGTCGCCGCAGTGGCGGGGGCGGACGCGGTCGTGGCCTGCGGGGGTGGTGTGGTCCTCGACGATGCCTCCGTGGCGACGATGCGTGCCACGGGACTGGTGGTCTGGCTCGAGGCTCCCGTCGAGGTCTTGGCCGATCGGGTCGGCAGCGGGTCGGGTCGCCCTCTGCTCGGAGCCGATCCCGAAGCCGATCTGGCCAGGATCGCGGCGGCGCGCCTCGATCGGTACCGGGATGCGGCGCACGTGACGGTGGCGGCATCGGGGAACCCGCAGGATGTGGCGGAGGAGGTGATGGCGGCGTGGGCGAGTTCGTCGTAGCCGATGCCACCTCGGTGTGGATCGGCGCCGGAGCCGATGGCGCCACCGTCATGGCCGGTGCCGCGCCCCGACGGGTGGCACTGCTTGCCCAGCCCGGTGTCCCTGCCGCCATCGCCGCACGGCTGGCGGCCACGATGCCCGATCCCGTGGTCATCGAGATTCCCGATGGCGAGTCGGCAAAGACGTTTGGCGTCGTCGAGATGGTGTGCCGCCGTCTCGCCACTGCCGGAATCGAGCGTGGCGACCTGCTCGTGGGAGTCGGGGGGGGAGCAGCGACCGATCTCGCCGGATTCGTGGCCGCGGTGTTCGCACGCGGCATCCGTGTGCACTATGTGCCCACGACCCTGGTCGGTGCGGTCGATGCCGCCATCGGTGGCAAGACCGCGCTGAACCTCGAGGCGAAGAATCAGGTGGGGACCTTCCGCCATCCCGCCCGGGTGGTGATCGACACGGCCGTGCTCGAAGCCCTGCCCGTTTCGCTGCGTCGTGCCGGTGTCGCCGAGGCCCTCAAGGCCGGGTTGGTCGGCGACCCGGTCCTGGTGGAACTCCTCGAACGGCGCAGGCTCGACGCCCCCCTCGCCGAGGTCGCCGAGCGGGCGATTCACGTGAAGGCGGGCATCGTCGAACGCGACTTCGCCGAGACGGGGGAGCGGGCCCACCTCAACTACGGCCATACGGTCGGTCATGCCATCGAGGTCGCCGCCGGGATCCCGCACGGCGAGGCGGTGGCCGTGGGCATGGTGGCTGCGGGTCGGGTTTCGGCGCTCGTGGCGGGCTTCGGCGGCGAGGACCGGCAGCGGGCGATCATCACCGCGCTCGGATTGCCCGTCACCGCCCCGGGAGTCGAGGCGGGCCGCGTGCGGGCACTCATCGCTCAGGACAAGAAACGGTCGTCGGGAGGCCTCCGGATGGTCGTGCTGGCGGAGGTGGGGCGGCCGCAGGTCGTGGCGGTCGATGACGCTACCGTTACCGCCGCTCTCACGGCGGTCGGAATCGGAGGATGAGCGGATGAACCACGCCCAACGGCTCGACGCGCTTCGGGCGGCCATCGAGGCACCCCTGCTCGTGTCCCGCCTCCCCAATCTCCAGTACCTCACCGGCTTCACCGGGTCGAATGGGTTCCTGCTGGTGCGCCCCGGGGGACAGGCGACGTTCATCACCGATGGCAGGTACGGCGAGATGGCAGAGGGGCTGGTCGCAGCGCTCGGGGACACGGACCTCGTGGTGTACACCTCCGGTCAATGGGACGTCTTCCGCGAGGTCACCGCCGGCCTCGGCTCGGTCGGTCTCGAGGCCGACGGCGTGATGTGGTCGTTTGCCACCGACTTCGGCCGGGAGACCGGTATCGAGCCAACGGCGCAGCCGGGGACGGTGGAACGGCTCCGTCGCACCAAGGATGCCGACGAGATCGCGGCGCTGGCGGCTGCCGCCGCCGCGGGCGACGCCGGCTTCAGCGGGCTGCGATCGGTCGCCACGCCTCAGACCACCGAGCGCGAGCTGGGATGGCGGCTCATCGACATGATGCGCCGCCACGGTGGCGAGAGCGCCACCTGGGAGCCCATCGTCGCCGCCGGAGCGGGTGCGTCCATTCCCCACTACCGGTCGGGACGCAAGCCGATCGGGAGTGGCCTCCTCCTCCTCGACTACGGCTGCGTCGTCGATGGGTACCACTCCGACATGTCTCGCACCGTCTGGCTGGAGGGGGAGCCCGACGACGAGATCGCCCGGGTCTACCGGGCAGTGCTCGAGGCCCAGGAGGCGGGGATCGCCGCCGTCACCCCGGGGAGGCCGTGCGGCGATGTCGACGAGGCCTGCCGCGAGGTGTTGCGCGGCTATGGGTACGAGAAGGCGTTCCTGCACAGCACGGGCCATGGGGTGGGCCTGGAGATCCATGAGCCGCCGTGGGTGCGACGGGGCAACGACGACCCGCTGCAGGTCGGCGATGTCGTCACCGTCGAGCCCGGGGTCTACCTTCCCGGTATCGGGGGGGTTCGCATCGAGGACATGGTGGTGGTCGAGGCCGCAGCCCCCCGGGTGCTCACCAGATCCAACAAGGAGTTCCAGATCCGATGATCTCCACCAATGACGTCAAGCCCGGGATGACCCTCGACCTCGACGACGGCATCTTCCAGATCGTCGAGTACCAGCACGTCAAACCCGGCAAGGGCCGCGCCTTTGTCAAGATGAAGCTGAAGAACATCATCAACGGTGTGGTCGTCGAGCGCACGTTCCGTGCCGATGAGAAGGTCCAGCAGGCGTTCGTCGAGCGCAAGGTGCACCAGTACCTGTTCAACGATCACCTCGGGTACCACTTCATGGATGTCGAAGAGTACGGGCAGGTCGTCCTCGATGCTGGCGACATCGGCGATGCCGCCTCATACCTCAAGGACGGCGATCAGGTGCACCTCGCCTTCTACGACGGCCGCCTCGTGGGCATCGACCTGCCGACCAGTGTGGAGCTGCTCGTCGTCGAGTCGGAGCCGGGGGTGAAGGGGGACCGTTCCTCAGCCGGCACCAAGCCGGCCAAGGTGGAGACGGGGAGGATCGTGCAGGTTCCGCTGTTCGTGAACGAGGGCGATCGCATCAAGGTCGACACGAGGACCGGGGCATACATGACCCGGGTGACGTGAGGTCGGCCGAGGCCCGCGACGAGGCCCTCGTGACCCTCTATGAGGCCGACCAGCGCCGCCAGGATCCCGACACCGGAGACATCGGCCGGCGGGCAGCCGACATGGTGTGCGGCGTGTGGGCGGAGCGAGAGGCTCTCGACGCCGTGATCGGGGAGACGGCCACGGGCTGGCGCGTGGAGCGGATGCCCCCGATCGATCGCAACGTGCTTCGCATCGCCCTTTGGGAGCTTCGCCATCGCCCGGGAACCCCGGTACCCGTCGTCATCTCCGAGGCGGTGCGACTCGCCAAGACCTACTCGACGGCCCGCTCGGGCGGCTTCGTGAATGGCGTCCTCGCCAGACTGGCCGGCGAGCGCCGGCCGGCCGAGGGCTGACCGTGGAGCTCTTCGTTCGCCTGTCCGGGCGGAGTGCCGAGGAGGCCTTCGTGACGGCGCGCGGCATCGGGAGCGCCGCCGGGTTTGCCGTCGACGTCGACCTGGTCACCGGGATCGGCCCGGCGCTCGTGAGCGCCCTCGACGAACTCGGTCCGGTGCTCGTGCTCGCCACCCTGTGCGGACCGGCACCCGCAGTGGGCGCTGCCGCCGGGCGGCTGGCTCGCCTCGGGGCCTCGTGGGTGACGGTGTCCGCCATGGGCGGGGCGGCTCCGGTGGCGGCTGCGGTCGCCGCCGTATCCGGAACAGGCTGCGGAATCGCCGCCACCACCCTCGCCGCCGCGCTCGAGCCCGGTGAGGTGGCGTCGCTCACCGGGAGCACCCGGGGGCGTCTGGTCTCGCGACTCGCCGAGATCGCGGTCGCCGCGGGCGCCACCGGGATCGTCGGCACCTCCGCCGACCTCGGGGTGCTGGCACAGGTGGCACCGGAGGCGGTCCGCATCGTCGATGCCGGCCCCGGCGTCGCCGAGTGGGCGGACGCGGAGCGGCGCGGTGCGGGTGTGCTGGTGCTTCCGGATCCCGAAGCCCTGAGTCGGTTCGGAGCCACGGGAGCGGCAGCCGCGGCGCCCCGGAAGAACAAGCGGCGTCGATAGAGTGCCCCGGGGAGACGGAAGGAGCGTGATGGCGGGACCACCGAGTCTTTCTGCGGACGATCGGGCCCGGGCGCTCGCCAAGGCGGCGACGGCACGCCGGGTACGCGCCGAACTCCGCGAGGAGCTGCGCCGGGGAACCCTGAGCTTCGAGGAGGTGCTGGAGCGCGTCGGCGAAGAGCACATCGGCGGGATCAAGGTCAAGGCGGTCCTCACCGCGCTCCCCGGCCTCGGCAAGGTGAAGTCGTACCGGCTCATGGAGGCCGTGGGGATCGCCGAGAACCGGCGGTTGCGCGGACTCGGGCCGAGGCAGAAGGAGGCCCTCCTCGCCGCCCTCTCCTGACCGGCCCCTCGGCCGGCTGATCGTCGTGTCGGGACCCTCCGGGGCAGGCAAGTCGACCGTCGTCGAGGGGCTCGCCGCCTACGTGCCGTTCCACTTCTCGGTGTCGATGACGACGCGTCCGGCGCGTCCCGGCGAGGTGGAGGGAGTCGACTATCGGTTTGTCGATCGCGAGAGGTTCCAGCAGGCCATCGCCGCCGGTGAGTTGATCGAGTGGGCCGACTACGGAGGGAACCTGTATGGGACCCCGGTGGCGGAGGTCACCGGCCCGCGGCGCCAGGGGCGAGATGTGCTCCTCGACATCGAGATGGCCGGGGCCCGCAACGTGAAGCGGCTCTTCCCCGACGCCATCATGATCTTCATCGTGCCGCCCGATCTCGATGCCCTCGAAGCGCGACTCCGCAGGCGGGGCGACACCTCCGAGGCGGACATCGCCCGCCGGCTCGCCATCGCTCGCGACCAGATCTCCGAGGCGGCGACGCTCTTCGAGCACCATGTCGTGAACGACGATCTGGATGCCGCGGTGCGACAGGTGGCCGGTATACTGGGTGCAGTTCCCAACCCCCCGGTGATCCCATCATGATGATCGAACCGCCCATCGAAACCGTGCTCGAGCGCACCGGGGAGCGGTTCACGCTCGTCGTCCTGGCGGCCAGGCGCGCCCGCCAAATCAACTCGTACTTCAACCAGCTGGGTGACGGGATCGGTGGATACGTCCCACCGCAGGTGCACTCGCTGTCGCGCAAGCCGCTCTCGATCGCCTTCGAGGAGATCGCCGCCGACAAGGTCATCGTCGACTCCGGCGAGTAGCGGCATGCTCGCCGGGCGGCGCATCGTCCTCGGGGTCACCGGTGGAGTCGCTGCCTTCAAGGCGGCCTATCTCGCCCGACGTCTCGTGGAAGCGGGTGCCGTGCTGCGCGTCGTGATGACGCGGTCGGCCCTGGAGTTCCTCGGGCCGCAGACCATGGCGGCCATCACCGGCACTCCGCCCCTGACCGAGCTCTTCGGTCCCGATACCGTCTCCCCCCACACGGAGCTTGCCGCCTGGGCCGATGCCGTGGTGGTGGCCCCGGCGACAGCCGCCACGCTGGCGCGCATGGCGTCGGGGGAGAGCGATGACCTCCTGGTGGCGACCATCCTCGCCTTCGAGGGACCCGTGGTGGTCGCCCCGGCGATGCACACCGAGATGTGGGAGCACCCGGCCACGCGCCGCAACGTGGCGATGCTCGCCGGCGACGGGGTCCGCCTCGTAGGGCCCGTGAGCGGCGCGCTCGCCGGCGGGGACGAGGGCTTGGGACGCATGGCCGAGCCCGAGGACGTCGTGGCTGCGGTGGTGGCGGTCCTTTCCGGCAGCGACCTCAGCGGCTGGAAGGTCCTCGTGAGCGCCGGAGGGACCCGCGAGCCTGTCGATCCGGTTCGCTACATCGGCAACCGGTCCTCGGGGAAGATGGGCAATGCGATCGCCCTCGCCGCGGCGCGACGCGGGGCGACGGTGACCCTGGTGACGACCGCGCCGCCACCGCACCATCCCGCGATCACCGTCATCGCCGTCGAGACCGCCGCCGAGATGGCCGCGGCGGTGTGGGGGGCGGCGCCGCACAGTGACGTCGCCGTGCTTGCCGCCGCAGTGGCCGACTTCCGACCGGCGGCGCCGGCGCCGACGAAGCTCCGCCGGTCTGCCGGACCTCCCGACCTCGTGCTCGAACCCACGCCGGACATCCTCGCCGGGGTGGCGGCGTTGCGGCCACGGCCGTTCCTCGTGGGCTTCGCCGCCGAGACCGGACCCGCTTCGGGTGCCAGCGAGAAGGTGGCGGCCAAAGGAGTCGACCTGCTCATCGCCAATGACGTGACGGCGCCCGGCGCCGGATTCGGCGGGGACACGAACGCGGTGACGGTACTGACGCCGGCTGGAGCCGTCGAGGAGTGGCCATTGCAGTCCAAGGAGTCGATCGCGGACCGGCTGTGGGACCGCATCGTCGAGGTACGGTCCCACTGACCGGCGCCGTTCGGGTCGTGCCCGATGTGGCCTCGTTCGCCGTGGATGATGGGTTCGCCTACTCGGTGCCAGAGGGGATGGCAGTCGAGGTCGGATCCCTCGTTCGGGTGCCCCTCGGTGGCCGCCGGGTCCGGGGTTGGGTCGTCGCGGTGGAAGAACCGCTCCGCCCCCGGTTGCGTCCGGTGCTGGCGGTGTCCGGCAACCTCCCCGTCTTCGATGCCGCGTTGCTCGGGGTACTGCGCTGGGCCGCCCTTCACTACGTGGCACCGCTGGCAGCGGTGCTCGCCAAGACGACCCCACCGAATCTCCCTCGCGGTGTCGCGCCGCCGGCGCGTCGCGGGGGAGAGCGGCGGCGGGCGCGTCTCGTCGTCGCCGCGGAGCCATGGGGCGATGAGGTCGCCACCGCCAGCCTTCCCGTACTCGAAAGCGGACGCACGGTGATGGTGGTCGCCCCCACGATCCCCGAGGCGGAGGCCATGGCAGGTGCCTTGGAGTCCCGTCTCGGCCGAGGGGTGACCGCCATGTCCTCCGCCATCGGTGGGGCGACCGTGACCTCGGGATGGGTGGAGGCCGCCACCGTTCCCGGTTCACTCGTGGTCGGCACCCGCGAAGTGGCGGCGTGGCCGATGGCAGCCCCGGGCCTGGCGGTGCTGGCCGGCGAGGGGCGACGAGGGATGAAGGACAAGGCGACACCGACCATCCACGCCCGGGACCTCCTCTTGCGGCGCGCCGCGGTGCAACGGTTCGGGGTGATGCTGCTCGAGCACGTGCCCACTGCCGAGGCGGTGAGCAGGGCCGGTGCGGTCGAGCGTCGCAACCGCCCCTGGGGTCTCGTGGATCTCGTCGATCGACGCACCGACCCGCCGGGGACCGGCCTGGTCGCCACCGCCACTGCCGCGGCATTGCGGGCGGCCGGTGATCGCCGGGTGCTGCTGTTCACCCATCGGCGCACGGCGGCGCAGCGATGCGTGCGCTGCCGGACGCTGCGACGCTGCGGGGCCTGTGGTGCCGGTCCAGGAGATGCCACGGTGTGCCCCCGCTGCGGAGCCGCCACCGATGCCTGCAGCTCGTGTGGGGCGAAGCGCTTCGAGGCGCTCGGTGCCGCGGTTCCGCGGGTCCTCGCCGAGGTATCGCGGATCGTGGGCGGCGATCGGATCGGGGTTGCGGGATCGGGCCGGCAGTTCATCGTCGCCACCGAACGGGATCTCCCCCTGCTCGAGGTCGATCTCACCGTGGTGCTCGATGGCGATGGACCGCTGATGGCGCCCTCCTATCGCGCCGGCGAGGACGGGTTGCGACTCCTCGCCCGGGCGGTGGCGGCGGCGGGCAGCGGCCGGGGACGGCGCGGCCTGATCCAGACGGCGGATCCCGAGCACCGGGCACTCGTGGCGCTGCGTGACGGCGATCCCCTGCCGTTCGTTCGCGAGGACGGCTCGCGGCGAGCGACTCTCGGGTTTCCGCCCGGTGGCGAGATCCTCGTCGTGGAGACGGTGGGTCAGGTCGATCCCGCCGAGTTGGCCGCGGTGGTCGGCGACCGGGCCCAGGTGCACGGTCCGGCGCCAGCGCCGGGTGGGTGGCGCTGGCTGGTGCAGGGTGTCGATCTCGGTTTAGCCCGCGTGGCGTTGCGGTCGCTGGTGGCGCGGTGGCGAGAGGCCGGGGTGCGGGTTCGCATCGATGCCGATCCCGTGGATCTGTGAGCGAAGAAGTCGCCAGTCGCCAGTCACCAGTCACCAGTCACCAGTGACGAGTTGCCGGTCGCGTCTGGCGTCTGGCATCTGGCATCCGGCATCCGGAACCCGGAACCCAATCCGGTTCTGGCATCGGGTAGCGGGTAGCGGGTGACGAGTCGCGCCCTAACCTCCCCGGTCGATGGCCATCTTCCCCATCCGCACCTATCCCGACCCGGTGCTGCGTCTTGCCGCGGCGCCGGTCGGGGCCGGCAACGCCGAGCTGCGCCGCCTCGTCGACGACATGATCGAAACGATGTACGCCGCCCCCGGTGTCGGGCTGGCGGCACCCCAGATCGGGGTCTCGCTGCGGGTGATCGTCTTCGACGCCGGTGAGGGCCCGCACCACGTGCTGAATCCGGTGCTCGAGGCGACCTCGGGGGAGTACCTCTACGAGGAGGGTTGCCTCTCCGTCCCGAATCGCTACTGGCCGATCGAACGCCCTGCCTATGCCCGGGTGCGGGGGACCGATCTCAAGGGTCGGGAGGTGGTCTACGAGGGTGAGGAGTTGATGGGACGGGTGCTCCAACACGAAGTCGATCACCTCGAGGGGGTGCTGCTGTTGCAGCGACTCAGCCGCCGCGAGCGCAAGGAGGCGCTGCGGGAACTCAGGCTCGAGGCGATGGAGCGGGGCGCCGGCTGATGCGCGCTGCGTTCCTGGGTACTCCGGATGCGGCGGTTCCGATCCTCGCGGCCCTCGGAGCGATCGCCGAGGTGACGGTGGTGATCACCCGGCCCGACAAGCCCCGCGGTCGCTCCGGAGATCCGCAGCCTCCTCCGGTGAAGGTCGCGGCGGGTCGCCACGGCTGGCCCGTCGCCCAGCCGGTGCGAGCGGCGGAACTGGCCGGCCTGGTTCGGGGTGTGGATGTCGCCGTCGTGGCGGCCTACGGTCGGATCGTTCCCGGCGAGGCACTCGCCATCCCTGCGGCCGGGTTCGTGAACGTGCATTTCTCGCTCCTCCCGCGATGGCGGGGGGCCAGTCCCGTGGTCCGGGCGATCCTTGCCGGCGATACCGAGACCGGGGTGACCCTGATGCGGCTCGATGAAGGGCTCGACACCGGCCCGACCTTCGACCGCGTGGCGACGCCGATCGGTGCGGACGAGACCACGGGTGACCTCACCTCCCGTCTCGCCGTGCTCGGTGCCCGCCTCCTCGCCTCCCGCCTCGAAGCCATCGTGGCCGGCGCGTTGCCGCCGGTCGCACAGGATCCGACACGAGCCACCGCGGCGGGGAAGGTGGCTGTCGAGGAGGCCCACCTCGACCCGCGCCGCCATCGGGTCGCCGCCCTGCTGCGGGCCGTACGGGCGTTCAATCCCAAGCCCGGAGCGTGGTCGGTGGTCGAGGGGGAGCGGCTCAAGGTGTGGGCGGCACGGCCTGCGCACGGGCAGGTCGCCGCGGGAACCGCCGAGCGGCGCGATGGCGCGGTGCTCCTCGGTGCCGCCGACGGGGTCGTCGAGTTGATGACCGTGCAGCCGGCCGGCAAGCCTTCGATGTCCGCTGCCGCCTGGATGAATGGTCGCAGGGGAGCGCCTGCGGTCTTCGAATGATTCAGCTCGGGCAACGGGGAACGGGTGACTGGCCCTACTCGATCACCACGGAATCGATCCCCGGAGGCGGAGGCGGATACTGCATTCCCAGACCCTCGAGTGCCTCGACGAGCACGGTTCCGACGACGAGGTCGCGGTACCACTTGGCATTGGCCGGGACGACGTACCACGGCGCCCACGGCGCCGAGGTCTGCGACAGCACCGCCTCGTACGCGGTGACGTAGGCGTCCCAGTGACTCCGCTCGGCGAGATCGGCGGGATTGAACTTCCATTGCTTCGTCGGATCGGCGACACGGGCGCGCAGTCGCGCCGCCTGCTCCGCCTTGGAGATGTGAAGGTAGAACTTCAGGATGGTCGTCCCCTCGGCGGCGAGGGTCTCCTCGAAGGCATTGATCTGGTCGTACCGCTTCGCCCAGACCGCCTCCGGCACGAGGGAGTGCACCCGGACGACGAGGACGTCTTCGTAGTGGGAGCGATTGAAGATGGTGATCTCACCGTTGCCGGGGACCCGGGGGTGCACGCGCCACAGGTAATCGTGGGCCAGCTCGGGCGCCGTCGGCTTCTTGAACGACGCCACCGTGACCCCTGCGGGGTTCACGCCCTCGAAGACGTGACGGATCACGCCGTCCTTGCCGCCGGTGTCCATCGCCTGAAGCACGACGAGCACCCGCCTGCGACCCTCGGCGAACAGCAGCTCCTGGAGTTCCTCGAGTCGCTGTGTCGTCTCCTTGGCCAGCTCCTTGGCCGCCGCCTTGCCCCCGGTGAAGGCCGACGTGTCGTCGGGGTCGTGGTCGGCGAGGTGAACGGTGGACCCGGGGGTGATGCGGTATCGCTCCATCGCCGGGCAGGGTAGGCAGGCGCCGGCGAACTCGGCGCGGAGCACCCGAAACCGGCTCCGGCCCCGGTAACCTCGCCCGGTGGCCAACAAGATCGCCCCTTCGATCCTCGGCGCCGACTTCGCCCACCTCGCCGACGAGGTCGCCCGGGTGGCGGCGCATGTCGACTTCCTCCATGTCGATGTCATGGACGGACACTTCGTGCCCAATCTCTCCTTCGGCATGCCGGTCATCGCCGCCCTGCGAGCCACCACCGACCTCGAGTTCGATTGCCACCTCATGGTCACGAACCCGATCTCGCTGTTCGAACCGCTGCACGCCGCCGGCGCCAACCTGGTGACGGTGCATCTCGAGGTCCACCCCGATCCCCGGCGCGCCGCGGCTGCCGCCCGTGCCGCCGGGCTTCGTTTCGGCCTGGTCCTCAACCCGGCGACCCCGTTTGGCGCCCTGGCCCCCTTTGCCGAGCTGTGCGACCTGATCCTCGTGATGTCGGTGGTCCCGGGATTCGGCGGCCAGGCCTTCATGCCCGAGGTGCTCCCCAAGGTGGAAGCTGCCCGCAAGTTGGTTGACTCCACCGGAATCCGTGTCGATATCGAGATCGACGGGGGAATCACCCCCGAGAACGCTCGACAGGCCCGCGATGCCGGGGCGAACGTGTTCGTCGCCGGCACGGCGATCTTCGGATCCGCCGATCCCGTTGCGGCTGTTGAGCGTCTGCGCGGCGCAGTAGACGGGTAGGCATGAGCGAGCGGATCCTGGTCATCGACGATGATCCCGACGTTCTCGACTTCGTGAAGCGGAGTCTGGAGGCGGAGGGCTTCGAGGCGCGCGCTGCCGGCGATGGCGCCGCCGGTCTGGCGGCCGCGGTGGCGGCTCCGCCCGACCTGGTGCTCCTCGACCTGTCCCTGCCGGACCTCGACGGCTACGCGGTGCTCAGGGCGCTGCAAGCAGGGGCGGCAACCGCCCATGTGCCGGTGGTGCTGCTCACCGTGGCCAACACCGTCGAGGACCTGGTGAGAGGTCTCGACGCCGGGGCTGACGACTACGTGACCAAACCGTTTGCGATCGAGGAGCTCATCGCCAGGGTGGGTTCGGTGCTGCGCCGCTCGAAGTCGCTGCGCGAGCTCTCCCCGCTCACCGGACTCCCCGGGAACTTCCGCATCGCCGAGGTGCTGCAGACCCGGGTGGCATCGGGCCAGCCGCTCGCCGTCGTCCATGCGGACCTCGACAACTTCAAGGCCTTCAACGACCACTACGGCTTCATGCGCGGTGACAACGTGATCAAGTTCACCGCCAACACCCTGGTGGAGGCTGCGGTGCAGATCGGCGACCCGACGGCATTCGTCGGCCATGTCGGCGGCGACGACTTCATCATGGCGATGGAGCCGGGGGTCGCCGAGCGGTTCTGCAAGGAGGTCATCCAGCGATTCGACGATGGCATCCTCGACTTCTACGACCCCCACGACGCCTTGCGCGGGACGGTCGAGGTCATCGACCGTCGTGGGGAGCGCCACGCCTTTCCCATCGTCTCGATCTCTCTCGGCGTGGCGACGAATCTGCGGCGTTCGTTCGCCAGTGAGTGGGAGGCGTCGGCGGTGGCGTCGGAGATGAAGGAGCACGCCAAGTCGGAGGCGGGCTCGTCCTACCGGGTGGACCGTCGCGCCGGGTGAGCGGGTCGTAGATCCGCCGAGGATCGGGGACAATGCCCTCGTGACCGGTTCCGTCTCTCCGTTGCGCCCAGCTCTGCGTCCCCGCCCACCCGGTCTCGCCGTGGAGCGCCGCCTGTGGGAGACCGGTGCCGCCATCGTGGTCGGCATGGACGAGGTGGGCAGGGGATCCTGGGCCGGACCGATCTCCGTCGGGGCCGCGGTGCTGCCCCGTCATCGACGGGTCTACAAGGTGCGTGATTCGAAGCTGCTCACCGAGTCGGAACGGGAGTCCTTGTTCGAGCGGATCGCGGCGTGGTGTGACGCCTGGTCGGTCGGTCACGCCGATGCCGCGGAGTGCGACTACCTGGGCATGGCGGCGGCGCAACGCCTGGCGGCACAGCGCGCCCTCGCCGGACTCGGCGTCGTCCCCGATGCCGTGGTGCTCGATGGCCCGTGGGACTTCGTCGGTCATCGGCGGACGCTTCCGATCATCGGCGCCGATCGGACATGTCTCTCCGTGGCGGCGGCGTCGATCCTCGCCAAGGTGACCCGTGATCGCCTGATGCGCTCGGCAGCGGAGCACTATCCGCATTGGTGGTTCGAGGACAACAAGGGGTACCCCGGCCCCCGCCATCAGGCCGCGTTGCAGTGGTACGGCCCGAGCTCGATCCATCGCCGGTCATGGGTGTTCATGGACGGCCTCGCCTGGAGCGGACTGCGGCGATTCGAGCGCCCCGACAACCAGGAGCGGCTCTTCGAACCGCATTGAACGCGCTCGGAGCGCGCCCAGATCGGTCACGGGTTCGATCAGGTCTCGGCCCGATCCTGGGCCGAGAGCCGATCCCGGGGTGAGCCTGTCTGCGCGCGCTCGGGGAGTCCCTATACTGAGCCGTCAACCGAGATGAAGCGGAAGCGCTGCTTCCCACCCGGCCACCGCTGGTGCGCCGAGGTCGTGAACGTCGAACGACGGCAGCGCATGCCGTCGTTTCGTTTGTCCCGGGTTTCCGGGGTCAGAGCAGCACGGGAGGTCGAGCGAACATCGCACAGGAACTGAGGATCAACGACAAGATTCGGGCCCGCGAGGTGCGCGTGGTCGCACCGGACGGAAGCCAGGTGGGCGTCCTCAAGGTCGAGGAAGCGCAGTATCTGGCGAATCAGTTGGGACTCGATCTCGTCGAGGTGGCGCCCGAGGCCACTCCGCCGGTCTGCCGGATGATGGACTACGGCAAGTACAAGTACGAGCTGTCGGTCCGCCAGCGCGAGGCGCGCAAGAAGCAGACCCGAACCGTGGTCAAAGAAGTCAAGTTCCGTCCCAAGACGGATGACAACGACTACGAGTGGAAGAAGCGCCGCGTGGTGGAGTTTCTGGGCGAGGGTGACAAGGTCAAGATCACGATGATGTTCCGTGGCCGGGAGCTGAGCCATCCCGAGCTCGGGTCCCGGGTCCTGCAGAAGCTCGCCACCGAGGTGGCGGACTGGGGGGCGATCGAGCAGAACGCCCGGCTCGAGGGACGGAACATGACGATGCAGTTGGCACCGGTGAAACGCCGCAAGGAGTCCACCGGGGCACACGCCGGGAGCCACCCGGACGGCGCTGCCGGCGCTGCGGTGGAAGCCGCCGACGACCCGGCCGAGGAGTGAGAGAGATGCCAAAGCAGAAGACGAGACGGTCCGCGGCGAAGCGGTTCACGGTCACCGGAACCGGCAAGCTGCGCCGCCGCCAGTCGGGTCGCGCCCACCTCGTGGTGGGCAAGAAATCCGACCGCCGCATGCGGCGGCTCAAGGGTGATGCCGCCGTATCCCATGCCGACACCGAGCGTGTCGGCCGGATGCTGGGTCGTTAGGAGGAGCCATGGCACGGATCAAGCGTTCGGTGCACGCCCAGAAGAAGCGCCGCAAGATCCTCGAGCGCGCCTCGGGCTACAAGGGGGCGCGCAGTCGCCGGCTGCGGACCGCCAACGAGCAGGTGATGAACGCCATGCAGGACGCCTACCGCGACCGGCGGGCGCGCAAGGGGGAGTTCCGCAAGATCTGGATCGGGCGCATCAATGCTGCTGCCCGCCTCCACGGCACCACCTACTCGCGTCTCATGGCCGATCTCAAGGCGGCCGAGGTCGAAGTCGACCGCAAGATGCTCGCCGAGATGGCGGTGTCCGACCCCGACGCCTTCGCCGCACTGGTGAAGGCCACGGCGGGGGCATCCAACGCCTGAGCGACCGGTGTCCCCGCGCCATCCGGCGGTGGCCGAGGCGCTGCGCCTGCATCGCGCCCGGGGACGAGATGCCGCCCACGCCACCCTCCTCGAGGGGCCGCACCTCGTCGCCGCCGCCGTGGCCGCCGGTGTCGCACTCGGCACGGTGTTCGTGGTGGCGGACGACGCCGCCGGGCGCGACCTGGCGGTGCGGGGCCGCGGCGACGCCGTGGTGGTCGACGAAGCCACGCTGAGGCGGCTGGGGACCACGGAGACGCCCCAGAGCCCGGTGGCGGTCATCTCCGTGCCCCCTCCGGCCGTTTCCGTGGGTGGCAGGGTCATCGTCGCCTGGGGGGTCGCCGACCCGGGCAACTGCGGAACCCTGATCCGGATCGCGGCGGCCTTCGGCTACGGGTTTCTCGCCGGACCGCAGTGCGCCGAGCCCTGGTCGCCCAAGGTGCTGCGCAGCGCCGCCGGAGCCCACTTCGCCCTGTCGTTGGGGCGGATCGCCGCCGTCGACGAGGCTCGTGCCGGGGGCCGGATCCTCGTCGCCACCGTGGCCCGCGGGGGAGCCGTCCCGGGGCCGCTCCCCGATGCGGCAGCGATCCTCGTCGGCAACGAGGCTCACGGTCTTCCCGACGATGTCGTCGCCGCTGCCGACCGGCGCGTGACGATTCCCACCTCTGGTCTCGTGGAGAGCCTCAACGCCGCCGTCGCCGGCGCCATCGTGGCCTATCTGGGAGCTGCGGGCCCGGGCACTAACCTTCCGGTCCCGTGATCGCTCCGCACGACCTCCGTCGCCTTGGTGATGAGATCCTGGCGCGGCTTCCCGGTGCCCGCTCTACCGCCGAGGTCGATGCACTCGAGGCGGAGGCTCTCGGGCCGGGGGCACCGGTCACCGAGGCGCGACGCGGTCTGCGTGATGCCTCCGACGAGGTCCGGCGCGAACTGGGCCGCGCCGTGAACGAGGTGACTGCTGCCGTGACTGCGGCGGCAGGGGAGCGGCGGCGCAGTCTCGCCGGGGCGGAGCGCGCCGACCGGCTTGCCGAAGAGCGACTCGACATGACGCTGCCCGGCAGAGTGCCGGCGCGAGGCACCGCCCACCTGCTGTCGACCGTGTGGGATGAAGTCGTCGACATCTTCGTGGCGCTGGGATACACGGTGGCGACAGGCCCGGAGGTCGAGACCGCGTACTACAACTTCGACGCCCTCAACACCCCACCGGCGCATCCCTCCCGTCTGGAGAGCGACACCTTCTACATCGATCACGGATCCGACCCGGAGGGGGTGCTGCTGCGCACGCAGACCTCGCCGGTCCAGGTGCGGTTCATGGAGGCCCACCAGCCCCCGATCTATGTCGTGGTTCCGGGGAGGGTCTACCGCCGCGACGCCATCGATGCCACGCACACCCCCGTATTCCATCAGCTCGAGGGTCTGGCCGTCGACGAGGCGATCACCTTCGGGGACCTCAAGGGCACCCTGGAGTACTTCGCCCGAGCGTTCTTCGGCTCCCGGCGCCGGGTTCGCTTCCTTCCCCATTTCTTCCCCTTCACGGAGCCGTCCGCCGAGATGCACGTCGACTGCTTCGCCTGTGAGGGATCGGGGTGCCGGGTGTGTCGTCAGTCCGGATGGATCGAGCTGCTCGGCTGCGGCGTGGTCGATCCCAATGTGTTCACCGCCGTGGGCTACGACCCGTCGGCGGTGTCCGGTTTCGCCTTCGGTGTGGGCATCGACCGGCTGGCGCTGATTCGCTACGGGATACCGGAGCTGCGGGTCTTCTTCGATCCCGATGTGCGCATCCTGAGGCAGTTCCCGTGAAGGCCTCGCTGCGCTGGCTCCAGGAATTCGTCGACCTTCCCACGGAGGATCCGGGGGTCATCGCGGCGACCTTCGATGGGCTGGGACTCGAGGTCGAGGCCGTGACCGAGGTGGTGGCCGATTTCCGGGGGGTGGTGGTGGCGAAGGTGCTTGCCATCCGCCCGCATCCGGCTGCCGACCGGGTTCGGCTGGTCACCATCGAGGATGGTGCCGGTGGCCGCGAGGTGGTGTGCGGGGCGTGGAACTTCGGTGTCGGCGCCACCGTGGCGTACGCCACGGTGGGGTCACGGCTGGCCGGCGGCCTCGATGTGGGCGAGCGCGACATCCGCGGGGTGCGATCCCCGGGCATGATCTGCTCGGAGCGTGAGCTCGGCATCGGTGACGAGGCGGGTGGCATCCTGCTGCTCGACGATGGGCTGGCGCCGGGCACGGACATCACCGGGATCCTCGGGCTCCCCGATGTGGTGTTCGACATCGCCATCACCCCCAACCGTCCCGATGCGATGTCGATCCACGGCCTGGCCCGCGAGCTCGGCGCATTCTTCGGCGTCGAGGTCCGTCATATCGACATCACGGTCCCGCCGTCGGTGCCTGGGGGAGCCGCCCGGGTGCGCATCGATGATCCGGCGGGGTGCCCCAGGTTCACCGCCCGCCAGATCACCGGGGTGAAGGTCGGTCCGTCGCCGCTGTGGATGCGGATGCGCCTGCGGTCGGCCGGGGTGCGCCCGATCTCCAATGTGGTCGACATCACCAACTACGTGATGCTCGAGACCGGCCAGCCGATGCATGCCTTCGACCTCGATCGGATCCCCGAGGAGACGATCGTGGTGCGCCGCGCGGCTCCGGGTGAGTCCCTCACCACCCTGGACGGGGTGACTCGCCGCCTCGATGCAGCCGATCTCGTGATCTCCGGTCCGGAGACCGCCCTCGGACTCGCCGGGATCATGGGTGGTGGCGACAGCGAGGTCGCCGCGACCACCACTCGCGTGCTGCTCGAGGTGGCGCATTTCGAACCCACGGGCGTGCTGCTCACCGGCAAGCGTCATGGATTGCGCAGCGAGGCAGTCGCCCGGTTCGAGCGGGGCGTCGACCCGCTCCTGCCCCCGGTGGCGTCGGCCCGTGCCACCGGACTCATTGCCCGGTTGGCCGGTGGTGTCCCCCTGGGTGAACTCATCGACGAGCATCCCCGACCCCATCGCCAGGCCACGATCGTCCTGGCGGTACGCGAAGTCGAGCGTCTCCTCGGCGTGCGGCTGTTCGGACTCGAGATCGGAACGCTCCTGCGGCGTCTCGGCTTCGGCGTGTCCGGCGACGATCCCCTGACGGTCACGGTGCCGTCGTATCGCCCCGATGTGACGCGGCCCGCCGACCTCATCGAGGAGGTGGCCCGTCTCTATGGACTCGACAACATCCCGACGGCGCTTCCCCACGGTCCCGGGGGCGGCCTTTCCGAAGGCGAGCGGACCCGCAGAGCGGTCAGAGCGGCCATGGTCGGTGCCGGCTACTCCGAGATCTTCAGCTTCGACTTCATCGGCCGCGATCATCTGGCCCGTCTCGGCTTCGGCGAGGATGATCCCCGCGGCCATCCCCTCGCCGTGCGCAATCCCCTGAGTGACGAACTGGCGGTGCTGCGCACCACGCTGCTTCCCGGCCTGCTCGAGGGGCTGCGAGTGAACGTCGCCCGGCACGCCGGGGATGCCGCTCTCTTCGAGATCGCCAGCGTCGTCCTGCCCGCGCCCGGAGAGCCGATCCCCCATCAGCCCGTGCGGCTCGGCTTCGCCGTGACCGGTTCCGGGCCCGGGCCGGCATGGCAGCCGCGGCCCGAGCGCGATGCCCTCGATGCCGTGGGACTCGTCGCCACCCTCGCCGCCGCCACCGGCGTCGATCTCGTCCTCGCCCAGGCGACGGAGCCGGGATTCCATCCGGGGCGCTGTGCCCATGTGCTCGCCGACGGGGCCGTGGTGGGGGCGGTGGGAGAGATCCACCCCGACGTCGCGGCCGCCTGGGACTTGAGCGGGCGGGTGGTGGCCGGGGAGATCGCTCTCGAGGCCCTCGCCCGCGGCGCGTTTCCAGGCTTCAGCGTGCCGAGCGTCTTCCCCCCGGTGGTATTCGACCTCGCCTTCGACGTGGCGGCGGCCATCCCCGTGGGGCAGGTGGTGGCGGCCGTCAAGGCGGCTGCCGGCCCGGAACTCGAGGACGCCACGATCTTCGATGTCTTCTCCGGGCCGCCTCTCGAGGCGGGCCGCAAGAGCATCGCACTGCGGCTCACCTTCCGCCACCGCGAGCGGACCATGGTGGATGCGGAGATGGTCCCGGTGCGGCAGGCGATCGTCGAACGGGTGAGAGCAGAGACCGGCGGACTGCTGCGAGGAGGCTGAAGTGGACTTCCTGACCGTGGGCGAGTTGGGGCGCGATGGGTTGGCCGAGGTGCTGGCCACCGCGGCCCGGGTGAAGCGCGACCGTGACTCGGTGAAGGGGAGCCGTGCCGGTCTGCGCGTTGGCCTGTTCTTCGAGAAGCCCTCCACCAGGACCAGGGTGTCGTGCGAGGTGGCCGCCACCGACCTCGGGGCGGTCCCGTTGGTCCTCAAGCAGGACGAGGTCGGTCTCGGCAAGCGCGAGTCGGTCGCGGATGTCGCCCGGGTGCTGGATCGCTACCTCGATGTGCTGGCCTTCCGCGTGTTCCGACACGGCGATCTCGACACCATCGCGGCCCACGCCACCAGCCCGGTCGTCAACCTGCTCTCCGATCGGGAGCACCCGTGCCAGGCGCTCGCCGACCTGCAGACGCTCGCCGAGCACCGTCCGCTCGACGGTGCCGTCGTCGCCTACGTCGGGGACGGCAACAACGTGTGCGCTTCGCTGATGATCGGCGGGGCCGCCACGGGAGTGACGGTGCGGGTGGCGACACCCCCGGGCTTCGCCCCCGATCCGTCGGTGGTGGCGGCGGCGAGGGCGATGGCCGCGGCCGGGGTGGATGTGGTGGTTACCGAAGACCCTGCGGCAGCGGTGCGCGGCGCCGATGCCGTCTACACCGACGTGTGGGCCTCGATGGGACAGGAGGCCGAGGCGGCGGAACGTCGCTCGCGCTTTGCCGCCTATCGCGTCGACGAGGCCCTGTTCGGTCTGGCGGCCGCCGATGCCATCTTCCTGCACTGCCTGCCGGCCCACCGCGGCGAGGAGGTCACCGACGGCGTCGTCGATCACCCTCGCAGCCGGGTGTTCGATCAGGCAGAGAACCGTCTGCATGCCTTCAAGGCGCTGCTGCTCCACCTGACGTGATCCCCGAGCTCGACGGCGATCCGGTCGCCGCCGCTCGGGCACTCCTCGGTGTCCTTCTGGTGTCCCGGGTTCCTGGTGTCGCCACGGCGGTGCGGATCAGCGAGGTCGAGGCGTATGGCGCCGCGGACGACCCCGCCAGCCACGCACATCGCGGACGGACGCCGCGCAATGCCACGATGTTCGGTCCGCCCGGGCGCCTCTACGTGTACCGGTCGTACGGCATCCACTGGTGCGCCAATGTCGTCTGCGGCTCCGAGGGCGCGGCCGGGGCAGTGCTGGTGCGGGGTGGAATCCCCGTCGCGGGCCTGGCGACGATGGCAGAGCGTCGAGGGAGGCCCGATCACCTCTGCGATGGCCCCGGGAAGCTGTGCCAGGCCCTGGGGATCACCGGGGCCCACGATGGCACCGACCTCGCCTCCGGTCCGATTCGGCTGGAGGGACCTGCGGCGCGGGGGGTGGTGACCGCCACCCGTCGCATCGGCGTCAGTCGAGCCCAGGATCGTCTGTGGCGGTTCGTGTGGAAGCCAGAAGACCGGAGCTGAAAGCGAACAGCTGGCAGCGTTGCCCGTTGCCCGTTGCGCTGGTGACTGGCGACGTCCTCACGGACTCAGCCAGATCGTCACCTTGCCGTCGACGGGTTCGCCGGGGGCGGGAACCTGCGCCCACACCCGCAGCGACGACGGTTCTGCGGAGGTGCCCGAGGCGGCGATGAGGACCTCGGCGACGACGAGACCCGCGGCATCGAGCCGGGCAAGGGCGTCGGCATGGTCGCGACCGAGGACATCCGGGGCGACGGTGCCCGGCTGGGGGCCGGACGCCACGATCTCGACGACACCGCCGGCGCCGAGGGCGGTTCCGGCAATGGGGAACTGGCCGATGATCGTCCCCGGCAGGTACTCGGTTTCGAGGGCCCAGGCGAGACGGACGTCGTAGCCGGCCGACTCGAGCACGGCGACCGCCTGGATCATGGAGAGCGATTCCACGACGGGCACGGTGCCCTCGGCATGGGTGGTGATGCCGTCGGGATTGTGGATGGGGCAGACGATGCTCGGGACATGGCCTGGCTGGAGCCGGACGGTGGCGACGTCCGCCCGCGGGCACAGGGGGCCGGCGAGGAATCCGGTGGAGGTGTCGATGTCCACCTCGACGAGGCCGGCGGAGGCCGTCCCCTCGGCCGGGTGGTAGGCGATCCCGGAGAGCGCGGCGATGGCAAAGCGCGACCAGATCTGCGCCGGCCAGGTGCCTCCGGTGATCGTGTAGGGGGTATTGGGCGCTTCCAGGGGCCGGCTTCCCTCGGGAAAGCCCACCCATACGGCCGTGGAGATCTCCGGGGTGTACCCGACGAACCAGGCATCGTGATTGCCTTCGGTGGTCCCCGTCTTGCCGGCGACGGGCCGACCGATCTTGGCCTGCTGCCCGGTCCCGCGGCGCACCCCCTCGGTGAGGGTGGCGGTGACCTGGGCGGCGACGGCTTCGTCGAAGACCCGGGTGAAGGTGGGTACGTGGTCGTAGAGCACGGTCCCGTCGGCAGCCTCGACGCGCGTCACCAGTGTCGGTGTCACCCGGATGCCTCCCGAGGCGAAGGTGGCGTAGGCGGAGGCCATCTCGAAGACCGAGACCTCCTGGGCGCCGAGGACGATGGAGGGGGTCGCCGTCAGCTCGGTCGTGATGCCGGCGGTGCGCGCCGCTTCGACGACGCGTTGAGCCCCGATCCACTGCACCAGGTAGGCGTAGGGCACGTTCACCGAGAAGACGGTCGCCTCGGAGAGCGTCAGACCGGGATAGAAGGCGTGCTCGTAGTTGGCGACCTCCCACGGCCCGGTCTCGGTCTGCAGGGTCGCCGACCGGCCTCCCGGCCAGGTGCTGTCGAGCTCGACTCCCGCCTGCAGCGCGGCGGCAAGGGCAAACGGCTTGAAGGCCGAACCCGGCTGGCGGCGTCCCTGCGTGGCGAGGTTGAACTGGGCGATGGGGTCGTCGGTGGCGTAGAAGTCGCGCCCCCCGACCACGGCGAGCACGTGGCCATCCCGGGGATCGATGGCCACGAGGGCGGCCGAGGGGCCGGCGGTGGCGACGACCGACTCCACGGCTGTCTCTGCCGCCTCCTGGACGTCGGGGCGAAGGGTGGTGAAGATGCGCAACCCCCCTCCGGTGATGCGGTCCCAGCGGTCCTCTGGGGTGTCGCCGAGGGCGGGGTTGTCGAGGAGCGATCGCCGCACCTCATCGGTGAAGTAGGGGTAACGCATGCGGTCGGCAGCACCCCTTGGGGCGAGGGTGACCGGCTCTGCGGCGGCACGAATCGCCGTGGAGGCGTCGATCCAGCCGAGCTCGGTCATGGCGTCGAGGACCACCTCCCGCCGGGCCAGGGCGGCATCGAGGTGGTCGTAGGGATTGAGGGAGGTGGGGGAGTTGATCACCGCGGCGAGCAGAGCCGACTCTCCGACCGTGAGCTGGGCGACGGTCTTGTCGAAGTAACGCTTGGCGGCGGCACCGAGGCCGTAGGCGCCCTCGCCGACGTAGATCGTGTTGGCATAGCGTTCGAAGATCTCGGTCTTCGAGAGGGTCTCCTCCACCTGGAGGGCGAGGCCGACCTCCTCGGCTTTGCGCTCGAAGGTGACGTCATCGGAGAGGAGGACGTTCTTCACGTACTGCTGGGTGATCGTCGAGCCTCCCTCGACGATGTCACCTGCCTCGAGGTTCTCGACGGCGGCGCGGGCGACGGCGCGGACATCGACCCCGTTGTGCACCCAGAAGCGGCGGTCCTCGATGGCGACGACGGCATCGACGAGATGCTTGGGCAACTCGTCGTAGGTGACGAGCACGCGGTCCTGCTCCGCGTGCCACTCGGTCAGCACCGAGCCGTCGGCCGCGTAGACCGTCGTCGTGAGGTCGCCCGCTCCAATCCCCGGATCCTCGATGGGCTCTACAGAGCAGGCGGTGGCAACCAGCGCGATCACCAGGGCGCCCGCCGTATGGCGAGGCATGTGGGTTGTGTATCTCCGGGCGCAAGGGTACTGGGAGGTTCCGGGAGAACCGGGGATTGTGGGCGGGAGAGTCTTCTGTCCTCAGTCTTCAGCAGGAACCTGTCCGAACGAGTTCCGTTCGGACTGAGGACTGAAGACTCACACGAATCGCGCCAGGAAGTACCGCTTCTTGCCCACCCGGATCACCACGGTGGTGCCGTCGAGCAGATCGGAGGGCGTGAGCGAGGTCGCCGGGTCGGTCACCGGGGCGTTGTTCATCGACACCCCGCCCTGTTCGACGAGGCGGCGAGCCTCTCCGTTGCTGGTGGCGGCGCCGGCGGCGACCATCGTCTCGAGTAGGCCGAGGGGGAGGCGGCTGTGCTCGATGTCGACCGTGGGGGCTCCGGCAAAGGCGTCGCTCAGGGTGAGGTGGTCGAGATCGGCGAAGGGGGCGTCGCCGAACAGCACCGCGCTCGCCCGCTGTGCCGCGGCGAGACCGGATTCGCCGTGGATCACCCGGGTGGCCTCTTCGGCGAGGATCCGCTGGGCGACCCGGCCCGCCGGATCGGCGAAGCGCTCGCCTTCGAGCTCGGCGATCGTCTCCATGGGCAGGAACGTGAACAGCCGGAGGAATCGCCCGACATCGGCATCGGGGACATTGAAGAACCACTGGTAGTAGGCGTAGGGGCTGGTCTCATCGGCGGCGAGCCACACCGCCTCGCCCGATGACTTGGAGAACTTCTTGCCGTCGCTGCGCTCGAGCAATGGCCACACCAGGCCGAACACCCGGCCGCCGTGGAGGCGACGGGTGAGCTCGATCCCGGCGGTGATGTTGCCCCACTGATCGGATCCGCCGATCTGGAGTCGGCAGCCCTCGGTGGCGTAGAGGTGGGAGAAGTCGAAGGCCTGGAGGAGCTGGTAGGAGAACTCGGTGTAGGAGATCCCGTGCTCGCGCTCCTCGAGACGGCGCCGGACCGACTCGCGCGAGATCATCTGATTCACCGAGAAGTGCTTGCCGACATCGCGCAGGAATTCGACGAGGCGCAGCGAGTCGAGCCATCGATCGTTGTCGACCACGAGTCCCAACTCGGGGCTGGAGAGGTCGATCACGCGGGCGAGCTGCTCACGGATGCGAGCGATGTTGGCGGCGAGTCGCTCGGGGCCGAGCAGCTCGCGCTCGTCGTCGCGCCCGGAGGGATCGCCGATCCGGCCGGTGCCGCCGCCGGCGAGGGCGATGGGGCGGTGACCGCAGCGTTGCAGCCAGGCCATCGCCATCATGCCGATGAGGTTGCCGATGTGCAGCGACGACGAGGTGGGGTCGGCGCCGTAGTAGAAGGTCACCCGTTCCTCGGCGAAGAGCGTGCGCAACCCTTCGGCGTCGGAGAGGTCCTGAACGAAGCCTCGCTCGGTGAGGATGTCGAGGGGATGGGTCATCGTCGGGGGAGGGTAGCGAGGACCGCCTGTCCGCCCGTTGTGGACTGGGGAGGGGCTGCGGGGTCAAGGATCACCCCACCGGGGCCGATGATCTCCGTCGGACCGTGATGGGGTGCAGGGCCCGAGTCCGTCTTGACGGGCTGCCAGGGACCACCTATCATGCCGGTTCCGCTCCCAGGCGTCGCGCTCGCGCGCACGCCCGGGCACGGTTCGACTCGGCTCCTTGACAACTGAACAGTGTGCCAAAAGCCAGTTTTGCCTCCCGAGCCGGTGGGCTCGTCCTGCCGCGTCCGGGAGGCCGTACTCGAGTGGGCATCGGTGTCAAGCCGATGCCAGCATCAGTGACAACAACTGATGCCAGAAGTGAGCGAAAGGTTTGGCCAGACGCTCACACAACAAACTCGAACAACTCGAGGTCCCGGCCTTCGGGCCTGGTCTTTCGTTGGAGAGTTTGATCCTGGCTCAGGACGAACGTTGGCGGCGTGCCTAATGCATGCAAGTCGAACGAGGGACCCCATCCGGGTAACCGGAAGGGGTCACCTAGTGGCGAACGGGTGAGTAACACGTGAGAAACCTGCCCCGGAGACCGGAATAGCCCAGGGAAACTTGGATTAATGCCGGATGTCCTCGGATGGTCGCATGGTCGACCGAGGAAACAGTCCGCTGCTCCGGGATGGTCTCGCGGCCTATCAGCTTGTTGGTGAGGTAACGGCTCACCAAGGCGACGACGGGTAGCTGGTCTGAGAGGACGATCAGCCACACTGGGACTGAGACACGGCCCAGACTCCTGCGGGAGGCAGCAGCAGGGAATTTTGCACAATGGACGAAAGTCTGATGCAGCGACGCCGCGTGGGGGATGAATGCCTTCGGGTTGTAAACCCCTTTCAGGAGGGACGAAGCGAAAGTGACGGTACCTCCAGAAGAAGCCCCGGCCAACTACGTGCCAGCAGCCGCGGTAATACGTAGGGGGCGAACGTTGTCCGGATTTATTGGGCGTAAAGAGCTCGTAGGCGGCTCAACAAGTCGGCCGTGAAAACCCGGGGCTCAACCCCGGGACGCCGGTCGAAACTGTTGTGGCTAGGGTCCGGTAGAGGAGAGTGGAATTCCCGGTGTAGCGGTGAAATGCGCAGATATCGGGAGGAACACCAGTAGCGAAGGCGGCTCTCTGGGCCGGTACCGACGCTGAGGAGCGAAAGCTAGGGGAGCAAACAGGATTAGATACCCTGGTAGTCCTAGCAGTAAACGTTGGGCACTAGGTGTGGCGGACTCATTGACGTCTGCCGTGCCGCAGCTAACGCATTAAGTGCCCCGCCTGGGGAGTACGGTCGCAAGGCTAAAACT